>CALWTQ010000005.1 GCA_944384505.1 uncultured Mediterraneibacter sp. | reverse complement strand
AAGTCATCCATCGCCATCCTTCATCCCCGCAGAATTTTTCTCGAAATGGGGCTGTTTTCTGGGCTTTTTCAAACCGGAAGTCAGTGAATATATAGCTGCTGCGAGAAGCAGGCGCGGCCGGAAAGCTTTCGCAGCCGAAAGGCTACAAACCGCGCCAGTTGTGCGTTTCAGCCTATTTGGGCAATGACATTCCGACAGGGAATGCGCAGGAAGCGGAGCGGATGGTTTGAGTATACTTTCTGAGGAAGGGGGCAGCCGGGAGATGTGACTTTGGAGGAATCCGCTGAAAATCTTTAGGGCGGAGAGATGTTGTTAAGCGGCGCGCAGGGATTGTCTGAGCGGAGCGAGTTGCCCGGAGCGCCGCTTTGTATTTAAACATCTCTTCGGCCTGCTAGATTTTCCGGATTCTGGAACGGAACATCGCACGGCTGTCCCCTTTCACAGAATACGTATCGCAAACCATCCGCTCCGCTTCCGAACACATTTTGCCGGAAAGTGTTATTGAACTTTATAGCTGTTTAGAATGTGAACACTATCTTCCGGATCGACGGATCTCCGCTGTCCGCAAAGTCAAAGGCCTCCTGTGCCTTCTCAATCGGGTATGTGTGAGAAGCGGAGCCTGTAAGATCCAGCTTGCCTTCATTGATCAGCTCGATTGCCTTTCCGAACATTCTGTTCTGCAGTCTGGAGCCTCTCACATCCAGCTCTTTTGATGTGATCAGGAACTGATTTACCTCTGTCGGAGCTGTGGAGAATCCCATAGTCATTACGCGCCCAGCGTTTCCTGTAGCCTTTAACAGGGACATCAGGGAATCCTTTGTGCAGGCAGCGTCAATGGATACTGTGCTTCCATGTCCGTGAGTATACTCTTTCACTTTCTCTACCAGATCTTCTTTCATTCCATTGATCGTATACATAGCGCCGTTCTTTTTCGCCTCTTCCAGCTTTTCATCTACGACATCTGTAACGATAATGTGTTTGCAGGTCAGGCGCGCGATCTTGAGAATTGAGCTTCCAAGCGCTCCCGCGCCGAAGATCAGCAGCATATCGTCCTCTTTGAGCTCTGCTCTTGAACAGGACTGTATTGCGATTGTCGTAGGCTCAATCATAACCGCGTCCGTATCGGAGAGCGAATCCGGCAGAATATAGCAGTCTCCTTCCGGCACTGCGATATACTCACGGTATCCTCCATCTACATGGACGCCGCGCACCTGAAGGTTATCACATACATTTCCGCGGCCGATGCTGCATGGATAGCAGTGTCCGCAGCTGATTACCTGGTTGATGATTACGCGGTCGCCAACCTTTAAGTTCTTCACGTCCGGTCCGATCTCATCTACAACGCCCACCATCTCATGTCCGATAATGCGCGGGTATGTAGCGGCCGCATTTGTTCCGTGATAAATACCTCTGTCAGAACCGCAGATTCCTGCGGCAGTCATTTTTACAAGTACGTTATTATGCTCATCAATAACTGGTTTTTCTATATCCAGGATCTTCATTTCTCCCGGTTTAACTACCTGAACAGCTTTCATTTTTGTTTGTCCTCCATTGCATGTACCATCTCTACAAGGAACTCATGGCTCGGAGCCGGAACTCCACACTTCTTTGAAGCTCTGACTACAGAGCCGCTGATTGTATCCACCTCTGATTTTCTTCCGTCACGCAGGTCTGCCCGGATGGATGTACATCCGTTCGGAGACATTTCTGATGTCTTCTTTACCTTAGCGATGATTGCATCATCGTCTGCTTTCAGGCCAAGGCCTCTCGCCACAGCCGCAGCCTCATGGATCAGCTGTACTGTCATGTTCCATGCATGCTCATTAGCCGCGATATAGCCCATGTCAACCTGCAGGATACCGGTAACAGCGCTGAGAGATACATTCGTAAACAGCTTGTCCCAGATCAGCTGCTGGATATTCTCACTGACTGTTGTCTGGAAGCCACATTCGTCAAATGTCTCTTTCAGCTTCGAAAGAAATCCGTTTGTATCTTCTGTCAGCATACCGATATTTGTCTCACCCACTCCGCCATGTTTTACATGAGCAGGCCCGAGAACCGCGCCGTTGTCATTAGTTGTGCCGATAATGATATGATCCTCCGGTACGAACTCCCGGATCAGATCCTCGTGTCCGGAACCGTTCTGAAGTGTCATAACGTATGTGTCCGGTCCGATGATACCTTTATTTCCGGAAAGCGCAGCCCGTGAAAACAGAGATTTTACAAAAAGAATAATAAGATCTACCGGCTCCAGGCCCTCTGTTGTAGTAACAGCCTTCGGACGATAGATATTTTCCGTATCATTTTCTTCAATTTTAATTCCGGCCGCATTAATCTGTTCTACGATTGGAGCTGATGTGTCCACCATATACACTTCATTCTTAAGGGACAGGTGTCCTCCGTAAATAGATCCCATAGCGCCGGCGCCGATTACAGCTATCTTCATATCTTCCACCACTTTCTCTTTTTTCGGCGCGGAGCTCTGAAAACATCAGGGCGCCGCGCCGTAATTCATTTCTCATCGTATCAGTTCAGCCCGCGCCACTCGGAAAATCATGCAGGCATGATTATCTCTTACGGACAGTCCTATGACTGAACTGTTACAAATTATTATCTTGAAAACTCTGTCAGGCCTTCAATCGCATATGCGCGGATCGGGCATGAATCCAGTCCCAGGATCGGAAGCGGAGAATAAGACATAAAGAATGTATCTGTCTTAAGCTCTTCCAGGTTCTTAAGCACTTCAAGGAATACAATGTTCTCAGCCATGCAGATGTCATGGAACGGTTTTACATCTTCGTTGCAGTTCTCGATAGAAACTCCATCGCCGAATCCGACACATTTCACCTTGTGGTCTACGCACCACTGAGCTGTCTCGCCGTTTACAAAGAGACGTTTGTCTTTCTCTGTGTTTGTATCCGGTGTGAACGGAGCCAGTTTGTAAGAAGAATCAAGGATCAGGATATCGCCTTCTTTGATCCATCCCTCTGTAGCCTTGTCAAGATCTGCTGCTGTGATATGCGCGTTCGGAGCAAGTGTATCCTTAAAGTCAACATAGATTGCTCTTCCCATGAATGTTGTGATCGGCAGTTCTGCGACTGACGGCCAGTTATCATCATGATGATACGGACACTCAACATGTGTTCCCAGATGGCTTGTCAGATCCATGATTGTGTGGAAATCCGGAATCGGTCCGCCTGTATTAAAGCGGAACAGATGGCATCTCCTTGTCTCTGTTGCCGGATCAAGCTGTTTTGACAGATCAATTACTCTCAGTCCATTTCCTAATTCTAATGCACTCATTTTTAAACCTCCTGATAATAAAATAATATAAATTTAATTTAATCTAACAGTTAAGCCCGTGTCGTTCGTAAAGCCGCACGGCCGTACTCGCAGACGGCACTACTGTTACAATTAAACAGCAACCTTTATTACAACCTTTTTCACGTCGCACGGTCCGCCTGCCTGTACACGCGGCTTATGTGCGTCTTCCGGAGCCACGATCACAAGATCGCCCGCCTGTAAAATTACGCTGCCGGAAAATTCCGGATCCTCGTAGAACACTACGTCATTTGCGTCATTTCTCTCTGTTTCTTTCAGACCGTCTCTCTTGCATACTCCAAATGTCTCAATTCCCGAATCAACATACTGGATATCAAAGAATTTGTCGTGCGTCTCAAAACGCGCCTCATTCTCCGGCATTGTTGTATATGCCTGAACATTCGCCACCACCTGATCGCCATCGATGGGATAGCTTCCTACTTCCAGTGAAGCGATGTCCGTCTCTTTCAGCCATTTGTAAGCCTTGAGGAATTTGTCCTCCAGATAATTGTACTTATCTGCAATTGATACATTTGCGAATAACATATGAATTCCTCCTCTGCCTGATTTTTAAGCGCCAGTTCAGCCATCATTAACAGATGCGCTGAACTGCTGCGTTTTTTACTATTTTTTCTCGTTTTTACCTGAATCTACGCTTGCGATATCTGTAACATTCATGTTTCCTTCTGCCGCCTGGCATACCTGAGCCCAGACTGTTTCGTCGACAGATACGCCATCCTTCATACTTTTGGCGCGTCTTGCCAGGGTGCTCTCTCCCGGATAGGATACATGTCCGCCTTCTTTTTCAGGATGCGCCGCGTTTGCAGCCGCGATCCTCCGGTTAAGCGTTCCCTGGATCTCTTCTTTTGTTCCGAAAAGATACGGATCATAAGCAATGAAGATCTGGCAGCATCCGCCGCAGCTTCCTTTTCCGGCCTGATCGATATCTGTCCCACACATGCCGTTCGCCATGAGAGACGCCGCAAGGTCAAGGGCAAGCGCCATTCCGCTTCCCTTCCAATAGCCTGTCGGAAGGATTCTCTGGCTCTCCTCGATCGCTCCCGGATCGCTTGTCAGGTTTCCGTCTTTATCGAATCCGCCCGGATACGGCAGCTCTTTTCCTGCCAGGCGGTATACACCGAGTTTTCCATATGCGTACTGGCTCATCGCCATATCAAGCACAACCGGGCCGTCCTCTCTCGGGATCGCGATACAGAACGGATTGTTGCCTACGCTCGGCTCGTCGCTTCCCCACAGAGGCATGCAGCTCTCTGTGTTGATCCAGGAGATGCCTGCGAATCCCGCTTCTGCCATACGCCATGCATATGTGCCGCCGCGCATCCAGTGAGTTGTGTTTTTGAGAGCCACACAGCCAATTCCGTGCTCCTTTGCCAGCGCCATTGCGCGGTCCGCACAGAAAAGGGCGTTGGTAATGCCGATTCCCATCTGTCCGTCATAGTTCTCAACAGCGCCTTTCGCGCTTACAAGTTCCGGTTTTCCTTCCAGGTTAATCCAGCCTTTCTGGATATACTCTATGAATCTCGGCACACGGTTCAGGCCGTGGCTTTCTACGCCGTCCGCGCTTGACTGTGAATGAATCGTCGCGCAGGTTTCAGCCTGTTCCTCTGTCAGTCCTGCATTGAGCAGCGCTTTTTTTACAGTTGATTTCACAGTTTCATAATCAACCCGTAAGCTCATTTCAATCTCCTCCTTTTCCCACTAAAGTCATGATCTCATCATAAAGCCCGCAGGCTTCATTCTCCGAATATCCATACACAAGGAATACGTCCATTACCCACGGGGCATACGGCAGATCATTCAGCTTTGCGGCAAATCCCATAGCCGCAATCTCTCCCAGAGCATAGATCGTAGAATCATTATGCACCGGGCCGAGTGACCAGAGCCGGATCTTTTCCTGCTGTGTATAGATTTCGTCTTTATATTTTTCCTCCACATAGTGAAACAGCTCGTGGGCCAGCAGGAGCTTGGACACATTCAGCTTATCCGTAAGGATCTCTCTGACGCGGTCGTCAGACAGCAGTCTGTCCGCTTTTTTGACCGCGTCCATATAGATCCTGATATTATCCGGGTCGCGGAATTCCGCGAAGAGCACGCGGTCCGTTTTCTCCGGCAGAGTCGGGTACTCCACTTTCATCTTCATCGCGTTCGCGAGAAGGACCGGATTCTCCGTGCCAAACTCCGCGGACATTTTTTCAGCATACTCTTCGCCGCATTTCCACGCTTTTTCCATCCATTCCCTGCGCTGCCCGTCATTGAACTTCCCGTTTAACGGTTCCCGTGAAAACACATAAGGATACCACGCCAGGGGAGGGATCGCTGTCAGGTCTGCAAGCATCGTTTCCAGAGGATACGAGGTAAAGACAGGGCGCTGATACCTGTTCGTTCCCTGTTTTCCGAACAGCCCTCTGGCAATCGGCTGCAGCGCCTGCTTCAAATCGTCTTTTGTCATCAGATTAAATCTCCGTTACAGAAGCTACTACAATAATTTCTTCATCCGGCTCACGATCGCCAAGGTCAAGATCCATCAACAGCTGAATCTGTTCAAGGTCTGTAGCGCTGTAGTCAGCCACACGCGGTCCAAAGCAGATGAAGTAATCCGGTCTTAAGATAGAGTCGGTCTTAAAGATAGCAGCCTCCTCCCACATATCAGCAACAATATCTGCGTACTCGCTGACTTTACACTTCTGTACAACGGCGTTGGAGCACTGTACTTTGATGAAACCTTTCTTATCTACGATACGAACCGGTTTTCTATCGTCACGCTTGCCTTCAAATACAAAGAACTTGTCTGTCTTCTCAGCCAGCTTGATATCGGATACTTTTGTTCCGAAGTCTTCTACTGCCAGCTGTTTTGCCTCAGCCTCGTCGCACTCTTTGAGGAGGTCTGTAGTCTTAACCTCAGTGGATCCGGTTGCAATAGCTGTAACCTTACCTGTCTGATTGTCAATCTCAATATGTACCTCAACTGTATCCGGTGACGCTCCTGAACTTACAGCTGCGTCCGCCGCCTCTTTCTTCAGCTCACGGATATCTTCCTGTGACGGGTTCGGGATCACACGCTCAATCACGTCACGAACCATGGAAAGGGCAACACCGATGGAGGAGATAACCTCTGCGTTCTCCGGGATGTTGTACTGAAGTCCCATCTTCTCCGCACAGTACGGAACAAGAGAAGCAGCTCCGCCGCCGCAGCCTACCAGCTTCATGCTCTCGTGGTCAAGCTGATATTTCTCTGCCAGGGCATTGATACATGCGTTAACTTTCTCAAAGTCTTTGTCAAGGATCTGTGTTGCAAGCTGCTCAACTGTGATTCCCAGCTTGTCAGCTACAGGCTGCATTGCTTTTCTTGCAGCGTTCGCATTGCCGTGCGCGAAGTATTTCTCTTCGATCAGGCCGAGAACATTAGCTGCACATGTATTTGTGAAGCAGATGCGTTTTCCGTTCTTTAAGCGGATTGTAACGTAATCGCCCGGGTCTCCCGGCTTCGGGCTTACCATTTCGATCTGAGGATCTACAATCTCTTCCTCAGGTGTGAAACAAGCGTACTCACATCCTGCGATATGTGCAGAACGCGGTCCTACGTCTACAACTTCTTTGTCATTGATACGAACCATGGATCCTCCTGCGCATCCAAGGATACGCACATCCAGGGAACTGATATATGTATCATGTCCGCCGATCTGGGCATAGTCTACACCAGGACGTCCGTTCTTGATAACACCGATATTCGTTGTTGTTCCTCCAACCTCGAAATAGATCGCGTTAGAAGCACGCAGATACATCAGAGAGCCCATAACGGAAGCAGCCGGACCGGACAGAGCTGTCAGGATCGGACGTTTACGCATCTCGTTGATCTCCATAACACCGCCGTCACCTCTCATGATCATCAGCGGCACGCTTACGCCTGCTTCACGTACAGAAGATTCTGTAGCGTTTGCTGTTGCCATCATCTTCGGAAGGATGGAGGCGTTGATCGCCGCTGTACGGGTACGGCGTGTCAGTCCGTAAAGCTTTGTAATATCAGAAGCCATTGTTACAGGGATTCCCTTCTTGCTGGCCACTTCGTAAATCTTCTGCTCCTCTTCCATATCATCAACGCCGAACGCCATGGAAGCGACAATAACCTGCGCACCTTTGCTCAGAAGTTCATCAACATTCTGGTTGATCACATCGTCTGTAAGCATTTTTTTCTTAATATACGCGTTGTAGACTTTGATCATTCTTCCGACTTTTTCATCGAGGACAATATCTTTCAGCGCAAGCTGGCGTTTTGCGAGAAGCCCTTCCAGTCCGCCGCCGGAAACACCGATAACGCCTACATTCGCAACATCGCCTTCAATAAAAGCGTTGGTAGCCTGGGTTGTAGAGTGCGCAACGAAAACAACGTCTTCCGGTGAAATGTTATTCTCGCGCATGCAGTTCTTAAAGCTCTGTACAACGCCGGCAGCAACGCCGTCTTTGTCATCATGTGTCGTCTTTACTTCATTTTTTCCGATAATCTCATGTGTCTCATTATCCATGGCAACACATTTCGTATAGGTACCGCCTACGTCGATTCCCATACGGACCGCTCTGTGTTTACGTTCTTCCATTCTTTTCTTCCTTTCCTTCCATTGATGAATTTCGATAAGATGGTCTTTATGCGGGCGCTTTCTCACGCCCGCATAAATTCTGTTATGGAATATCTCCTGTTTCAGATTCGAGAGAAATCAATAAGCTCTAATTTCAGTTTAGATATACCATGCAGCGCCCAGGCCTGTCAGCATCAGGAATACTGCAACATACTGAAGAATACCTGTAACGTATGCATTCGGAATTGACAGTTTCAGGAAGTCGCTGGACTCAACCTTAGTATAAGCAAGACCCCATGCAACCCATGACTGAGTGATACAGCTTCCGATATTAACTGTGATCGTCGGGATCGCGAAGATCGCATACAGGAACGGTACGGAGAAGGAAGCAACGTTAGAGAGTACTCCAAGTGTTGCGGCGCCGCAGCCAACCAGTGTAAGCGGTCCACGGAACAGACCCATGAAGATGAGTACTGCAAATACGATACAGATTACAAGCTCGCTTGTCGGAATTACTTCGCCCAGAACTACAGTGAAGTACGGGGAAGCGTATGTAGCAACTGTGTTGAACATTGGCAGTGTAAGAAGGAATCCTACCAGCGGAGCTGTGTCTACAACACCGTCATAGTACAGCTTGTTAACAAGCTGGCAGTTCTCTTTGAATGTTCCTTTCATTCTGCCACAGAGGAACAGTCCTGCAAAACCTGCGAGAACGAAACCACCGATAACTGAGAATCCAAGTGCGATGTTCAGTACAACCGGAACGATCGGGAGAATCAGTGTGTACAGCGGAGCGTCTTTCTGAGGTGTAGAAGCGCCGCGTGTCTGAGCAGCCCATGCACGGGATGTTTTAGACTTCTTCAGGAAGATTCCTGTCAGAATCGTTGTCACAACCAGCATGATGATCAGAGCCGCGTATCCCCAGTGAGCCGCATACCAGCTGAGTGTAAAGTCTGGCATCTGATCCGGCTGAATAAAGAACGCACGGTACTGAGCAAAGTTTACAGGGTTCAGGTAAATACCTGCCGCAACAGATCCCATGAATGAGAACAGCGCGATTGCCTTCGGTACACCGAGAGACATAAGGATCGGAAGCACGATAACGCCGATAGCGATAACCGGGCCTGCGCCTGTCATAGCTGTGAAGATAAGAGCTGTAACGATGTTCAGCAGTGTGATCGTAACGATCGGCTTGTCTCCGCCAAGCTCTACAGTCTTACGAATCAGAGTAGATGCAATACCTGTATCCATCATGACACGTCCGAACCATGCACCCCAGCATACGTTAACCAGTGTAGTACCCCATCCTTCTGGAGCTGTCTGGTAGATGTTATTCAGGATCTTCTTTACAAGTCCGTCATTGCCAAGTACGCCGTTGTACTGTAACACCTCATTTGCAGCAAGGAAATCGCTGCTGGCGAACAGTGTTCCTAACAGTGGAAGAACTGTC
The DNA here is from genome assembly GCA_944384505.1 of uncultured Mediterraneibacter sp. Classification (GTDB taxonomy): domain Bacteria; phylum Bacillota; class Clostridia; order Lachnospirales; family Lachnospiraceae; genus Mediterraneibacter. Next base: position 78,793 of record CALWTQ010000005.1, on the reverse strand, counting down.
CAGATAATCGTGATTACAAGGAATCCGATCATCAGATTGTGACCTTTAATACAGTAGTATGCCAGGCCGAAGAATGTAAGCAGTAAAATAATACCAATTATAAATTCTACCATGGTATTTCCTCCTTAATAAAATGTTGTTTGCCCGGAAAGCCGAGCCTTTCATCTCATCCTTTTCTCTTCTCCGAAACGAAACAGAATATTCCGAAACCACCTCTTTTCGTCTGATATGTATCTACTCTCAGTCCATAAAGTACTGGGGATAGATTCCACGAAGTAAATTGGCATTGCCCGCCACTGCATTGAAATGATTCGCACAGATCAGCACAGCTGCTTCAGCGTCGCCGCGTCTTATATTATTCAGGAGCATACGGCTTTCCACCTGGGTCCGTTCCACACTCGCCATAGAATAGGAAGACGAATAGTTGAACGTCTGATAAGTGAGCCAGTCCACGCGGAAAATATCACAGTCCAGAGTCCGGAATACCTCCCAGATGTGCTCATGACCGCTGAGCCGGGCAATCAGATACCGGAAATGCTCTTCGGTTTCAAGAAAGCAGGTAATGTCATCGTCATTTTTCAATGTACCGGCATTCTTCATCACGCCCGCAAGCCTGTGGATCTGCTCATCGTCCAGCCCCCGCGCGCACAGTTCCTGGATCACTCCCTGTTCCAGAACAATATGCGCATGAACCGCCTGCCTGAGCCTCTGCATGCTGATCAGGGTCACCTCGGTCCCCCGCTGAGGATATACAACTACATAGCCTTCCTCCGCGAGCCGGGAAAGCACTTCCCTGATCTGAACCCTGCCTTTCTTCAGCCGGTCAGCCAGCGCGTTTTCGCTGAGCTTTTCGCCGGGCTTAAGCTTCAGGCTCAGGATCTCCCGCCTGAGCGTATCATATGTACTGTTCTCCTCTGCCGCTTTCAAAGCTACTGCTCTGCTGCCTGGCATGCTGTATCTCCCCTTCCCTTCATACTGCAGCACTCGGCCCGCGCCATGCGTAAAACCGTGCCGGCGTCAGATAGCTGATCTGCTGCTTTATATTGCATACAAGAAATGCTTTGGATTGCATTTCAGTCTTCTGAAAGGGCGCTATTAACGGTTCCTGATATAAAAGACACAAGAAGCATAACACATTTCTCGACTTAAAGCAATAGATTCTTTGTGATCTTTTCCCGTTTTTTAATATATTTTTGCATATTTTTTTGGTTGATTTTTTCGCAAAAGATGATATGATGGTTATATATTCTAACGTTTTATGCAATTGCATACAAGTTCATCCCGGCTTTTATATGTATATTATATGTATATTTATCGCCCAATTTATATGAAGCAAGAGGAGGAGTAATTATGCCATCTATATCCGGCACACACATCAAAAATTTTAAAATGCTGGCAAGAAAGAGCTCGGAAGATGCGCGCCAATATGCTTACCGTGTAATCAAGTACTGCATCCTGGTGCTGCTCCTTTCCCCCGGCCAGAAAATGAACGAATCCGATCTGGCAGAACTGCTCGAAGTCAGCCGGACTCCCGTCCATGACACGATCCTGAGACTTTCCAGGGAGCATCTGGCGGACATTTTCCCGAGGCGCGGCGCTTTCGTTGCCCGCCTTGACAGGCAGAGCGTTGAGCATGCAGTATGGACGCACCGGCAGATGGGGATTTCCATGATCCATTCCCTTCATATCCGCAAAGTGCCCGACAAGCAGCTTTCAACTCTATATCTGCCGCTGAGCCAGCTGGAGATCAGTCTGAGGCAGGAGGACTACTCCCGCTGTTCACAGCTTTTTATGGAATATTATCACACACTTTATCTCCTGGCTGGAGAAATGGATCTTGTGTGGGAGGCAGTTCACAGCACAGACGCGGATCTGAGAAGACTTCTGTATCTTGCCGCCCAGAGCAGTTCTATGGTTATCAAAGGTTTTCTCTTTGAGCTCACAGACCTCACAAAGGCGCTGATCGGCCGCGACAATGATAAGGCCTGCCAGATCTTCTCGGACCACATGTCGCGCATGCTTATGCTTCTTTCACCGCTCCAGGAGCAGCTCCCGGAGTATTTTACGCTTCACATCGCAGAAGACGGGGGCGCTTTTACGGCGCGCCCGGACTGATACATCTTATATTTAAGGAGGAATTTATTATGATTTACGGAAATGTCAACAATCCGATGTTTGAAGATCAGGCCGCAGTACTCCCGAAAGCACTCGGCGCGGCTCTTCATTTTCTCAAAGAGACAGATCTGGCCGCACACGAGCCGGGCGTATTCAATATCGAGCTGGGCGGTGTCCCTGTGATCCTGCAGGTACTTGACCTCACCACATCTCCGCGCGAGGCGCTCCGTCCGGAAATCCACCAAAAAAATATTGACGTTCAGTTCCTTGCGGCAGGCGGACCGGAGCTGGCAGCGTATTACGATGACGATGGAACCAGCACTGTTGACGAGGATCTTCTTGACACACCCCGGGATATCCTCTTCTATAAGAATAATCCCGTCATTACAGAGGGCCGCATTCCCATGACAGTGGGCACCTACGCCATGTATTTCCCCTGGGACGTCCACGTTCCCGCAATCCAGGCGGGGGACGCGCCCGCGGCAATCCGCAAGATCGTAATCAAAGTGCCCCTGGACGCATGCAGGAAAGGAGAGTAAGGTTATGTCGGATCAGATCCGGCGCCATCTTGCGGCGCTGTCCCAGAAAGACCTGCAGTCACGCAGGGAGGCAATGGTTCAGATCCTGGAAGAAGAGGGGTTTCCTTACACCACGCAGGAAGCCCCTTCTTCATTTAAGAATCCCCAGGGAGTGGTCAACTATCTGTTGTCTTCCGGTGATTCTCCGGGGCTGCTTTTCTGCGCTCATTACGACGCCGTAGCCGGAAGCAGCGGCGCCAATGACAACGCGGCTTCCGTATGTATCCTGATCGATCTGGCAAAGGAGCTCAGGGAGCGGCAGATCCCCGCGCATTTCGCTTTCTTCGATGCGGAGGAATGCAAACAGGCCGGCAGCCGTCTGTACGTTTCTTCCATGGACAAAAGCCTGATCAGCGGCGTGGTGAATCTTGATCTGTGCGGCTACGGCGATACCCTCGTCGTCTACGGTAAGGGGCACGAGAAAAAAGCTCCCGTAAGAGCTTTCTGCCAGAAAGAAATCCTGGAAAAATATAATGTACAGATCATGCGTTACCTGCCCAAAAGCGATGACGCTTCTTTCAGCGGCTCCCGTCTTCCCGTTCTCTCCATGTCAGTGGTCCCCTACTGGGACATCCAGTACCTAAAAGCGCTGGCCACATACGGAGGCGGGTTCCTCGGCCGTCCGCCCGAATATGAGATGATGCTCGGCCAGATGGAAGTGGCCGCGACCATGCACGGCGGCTCAAAAGACGCAGTAGAGTATGTAGAGACAGAGACGATGGAAAAAGTATTCCAGTACCTTCTGGAAGCCGTACTCATGCCAGACAACGCGCAGCAGTCCAGAGGCGGGATTTCCCGCCTGTTCCGGCAGCAGCATTAACACACATTCACCGGAGAATTACCATTGGCCGAAATCAGGCAAAACAAAAAGATCAGAGCCGCATGTGCTGTCGCAGCGCCATGCGGCTCCTTTTCTTAATCGGATTTACGCGGTCCGGAATATCAGTATTCTCCCACCAGCGTTGACTTAATCAGGTTTGTATTGCCAGGTTTTCCAAGCGGCACTCCCGCTGTAAGCACAACAACATCCCCTTCTTTCACATATCCTTTTCTCTCCGCCGCCTCTGTCGCGTGCAGGAAAAGGACCTCCATGCTGTACTCCTCTTTAATCAGGACAGGCAGGACTCCCCAGGACAGATTCAGCTTCCTGCAGGTTCCCTCATCCGGAGAACATCCCACAATCTGACATCCCGGCCTGTACTTCGAGATCATGCGCGCAGTATGGCCGGACTTGCTGACCGTGATGATGGCCTTAGCGTCCAGGTCGATCGCCGTCATGCAGGTTGCGTGAGAAATCGCTGTCGTCATATCCGGCTTCTCCTCCTTTTCCCGCATGCTGAAATGCTGGCTGTAGGGGATGTCGCTCTCCGTGCGCACCGCGATCTTCACCATCGTTCGCAGGGCTTCAATGGGATATCTGCCCGCCGCAGTCTCCCCTGAGAGCATGATCGCGCTTGTCCCCTGATAGATCGCATTCGCCACGTCAGTCGTCTCAGCTCTGGTCGGCCTAGGGTTCTTCATCATCGAATCCAGCATCTGAGTCGCCGTGATCACCTGCTTCCCGGCATGATATACTTTCGCGATGATCTTCTTCTGAATCACCGGAACCTCTTCCAGAGGAATCTCTACGCCCATATCGCCGCGGGCGATCATAATCCCGTCAGCCGCCTCAATAATGCTGTCAATATTATTCACCCCCTGCTGATTCTCTATCTTGGCGATAATGTTGATCTTCTCTCCGCCGTTCTCTCTCAGAAGAGTCCTGATCTCCTCCACATCCTCCGCCGTCCTCGTAAATGAAGCAGCAATAAAGTCAAAACCTTCCCGGATCCCAAAGAGAATATCTTCCCGGTCCTTCTCACTGATAAACGGCATGCTGACCTCAACCCCCGGAAGGTTGATTCCCTTTCTGTCGGACACCGTGCCCCCGTTCTTCACAACACAGTGAACATCTTTCCCCTCAATGCTCACAACTTCCAGCTCAATCAGCCCGTCGTCAATCAGAACGCGTCCCCCTTCATGAACATCCTTATACAGATCTTCATATGTGACGGACACCTTGTCCTTTGTCCCCTCAACATCATCCGGCGTAAGGGTAAATACCTGCCCCTCTTCCAGCTCAACCTTTCCTTCCGAAAATGTCTTAATCCTGATCTCCGGCCCTTTTGTGTCAAGAAGAGCCGCTACGTGCTTCCCCAGCCGTGATCTGATCTCCTTCAACCTGTCCAGGCGCTCCTTCTGCTCCGGATGTGTCCCGTGGGAAAAGTTGAACCTGGCGACGTCCATCCCTTCCCTGACCATAGTTTCCAGTATATCCCCTTTATCCGTAGACGGGCCGAGAGTACATACAATCTTAGTTCTCCGCATTGGTTTGTGACCTCCTGTAAAAATACTCGTTTCTATTTTATCAAGATTGCCGGGAAAGGGCTACCATAAGTTGAAATATTTACACAATATTTACGTGTATCAGCTATAAAGTTCACTAACACCCTACTGTAAAACGGCCGAAAACAGAGTCGATTCTCAAGACGTATTCTGCGGGGATGGAGGAAGGCGCCCGTCGCCGTCCTCCATCCCCGCAGAATTTTTCTCGAAATGGGGCTGTTTTCTGGGGTTTTCAAGACGGAAGCCAGTGAATATATAGCTTCCAGAAGTACGGCGCGGCCGGAAAGCTTTCGCAGAGGAAAGCCCTCAAGCCGCGCCAGTTGTACGTTTCAGCCTGTTTAGGGCAATAACACTTCCAATAGGAAATGCGCAGGAAGCGGAGGGGATGGTTGAAGCGTAAGTTCTTGGAGAGGGGCGTGTGGGGACTGTGACTTTGGAGGAATCTGATGGAAGATCTTAGAAGTCGGAGAGCTGTTGTTAAGCGGCGCGCAGGGATTGTCTGAGCAGAGCGAGTTGCCCGGAGCGCCGCTTTGCATTTAAACAGCTCTTAGACTTCTTAGATCCTTCCCGGATTCCGGAACGGAGCAGTACACACACGTCCCCTCTCCAAGAACACGTTTCAAACATCCCCTCCGCTTCCGGACACATTTGACGAAAAGAGTTATTGCACTAAATAGCTGCTGAATTGAATTGTCTTCAGAAGAGTTTTATCTGCTCATATTCTGTACTGCGTTCCAGTTCTTCCGGCGTCTTTCCCAGGATTTCTCTGGTGACGGAGGCATCCGTCAGCCATGGTTCCACTTCCCCGGATTTAAGAATCAGAGGCATTCTATCGTGCACCGGGCGCATGGATGCGTTTGCGCCGGTGGTCAGTATCACAAACTGTTCCTCTTCCCCAAACCAGTTGTAGCATCCCGCGATAAAGAGCGGCTCATGCTCTCTGCTTCGGAATGTAAACTTTTCTTTTGCGGAATTCCATTCGTAAAATCCTCTCGCGGGAATCACACAGCGCCTTTTCTCCACGCTTTCCCGATAGGTGGGTTTCGTCAGGGCTGTCTCTGCCCTTGCGTTGATCAGCAGGCCTTTTTTGCCGAAACCGGGGAATCCCCATGTCATCTCGTCCGGAGCCAGACTCTTATTCTCCGCCCTGATTACCGCCGCTCTCCGGGACGGATATACGTCGCCCGCGTGCGGTATCCGCATTCGCCCGTCCAGAATACGGATCAGGCGTTCGACCTCCCGCGCCATCTCTTCATCCACATAATATCTTCCACACATTTTTATACCTCCCGGCTTATTCTCCAGCAGCAGGTTTCCATATAATAATACAGACGGAATCTGTACTCTGTTCCTCCTGACACTGCACTGCACCGGTATTCCAGCGCAGGGATCCCGCAGTAGCGCTTCTTCTCCTGCTGCAGAATGCGAATTCCTGTGATCGTCCGGATCACGCCCTCCTGATCCTTATACTTCACCATCCTGGGCATTACATTTCCCGTACTTGTAAACCACACCCCGCAGGCCGCTTCTGTCTGCCTTCCTGCCAAAGTGTCTCCGCCCGGATGCTTTCCCTCATCCGGCAGCTGCGCATGTATACCAAGCCCTATATTCACCTGTCGCCGCCTCCTATCTTACCTCAATCCGGCTGTAATCAACAGACCTTTTTTCCCGGGATATTCCTCCGCTCATATGATCTATCGGACTTCCCAGAAAGGAAGCCCTGACCAGAGAATCCATCCCGTAACGCCCCCGGATCCGATCCACAGTCCTGTCTCTGCACCTCAGCTTTTCATAATCCGTCCTATCGAACAGGTCAAACTGCCTCAAATCTGCGTCTGCGTGGATCCTGCCGGTATGGACGCTCAGATGCCGGACAGGCTTTCCGTCCCAGAGTTCGCGAAAGAGCCTGCATGCGCAGCCGTGAATCTCTGTCGTCAGATCCGTCCCGTTTCCAAGCGTCATCTGATGTTCCGCATACTGAAAATCATAAGTCCGGATCCCAACTCCTACCGTCTGCGCACACACTCCGTCTGCCCTGAGCCTGACTCCCAGCGTCTCGCACAGGCCGAGCAGCACCAGATCCGCCGTGCCCGTGTCCGTCACGTCAAACGGCATTGTCACAGAGTTGCCATACCCTTTATTCGGCGGAGCTTCCGCCTGAACCGCCGATATGTCCCGCCCATTCGCAAAGGCCCATATCAGCTCCCCGTGCTTTTTCAGGTGGCGTTTCAGGATCCCAGGATCCGTCCGCGCCAGCTCGCCGATGGTTCCGATCCCAAGCTTCTGCAGTTTTATTTCTGTCGCTTTCCCGACAAAGAACAAGCTGCCCACCGGAAGAGGCCACATTTTCTCTTCTATTTCATTATGCCACAATGTGTGGACTCTATCCGGCTTTTCGAAATCCGAGGCCATTTTCGCCAGGAGTTTGTTTTCCGATATCCCGATATTCACGGTAAACCCCAGTTCATCCCTGATACGCCGCCGGATCCGGTCTGCCGCTTCCTCCGGCAGCCCCCACAGATTCTTTGTTCCTGACATGTCCGCATAGGCTTCGTCCACCGAATACTGCTCCACGCACGGCGAATACTCCCGGAGAATTTCCATAAGCGCCCGGGAGCACCGGTCATACAGATTATAATTAGGCGGGACAAGAATAAGCCCGGGGCATTTCCGCCGCGCCTCCGGAACGGTCTCCCCGGTCTGTATCTTATACCGCTTTGCCGGAATGGATTTCGCCAGAATAATCCCGTGGCGCATGGCCGCGTCTCCAGCCACAGCAGCCACCTGCTCCCGCAGGTCTTCCGTTCCGCCTAAGTGATGAATACGGTACGCAGCCTCCCAGCTTAAATAGGCCGAATTCACATCAATGTGGAAAATGACCGGTTTAACACTGTTCATATTTCTCACCTCCTGATGCGATTTTATCGAACGTAAGTTCTGTTTTCAAGAGGTAGATTTTTCCAGTGTTACCGCATCGGAGCAGCAGCCTTCACTTCCCCGGATAAAATCTGTAGAATCTCCCTGATTTGTCGTGACAAAACGGCAACTTTCTGATATTCTAATATGCGGTCAGAAGAGTCTGCTCTGCAATGACTGCCCTGAGAATCCGGCAATCATCGGAGCGCTCTGAAACTCAGGCATCAAATACAAAAGAAAATGGAGGAAATTTCATTGATCGACCAAATAAAAGTTCTGAAAAACTGCTCTATCATTGTCAGTGCCGCCATGGTGCTTTACGCATTGTGCTATTTAATCTCCGGCAACTGGGTTCTGGTAATCCTGCTTATAATCATGGGGGCGATGCTGCTGATCCCATGCCGTTATATGGCGCGGCCGGATACGATCAAACAGCTGAGTTTGTTTATGATCGTGTGGATTGATTTTATTATTTTTGTAGCTCAGATATTTTCCCGGGAGATTGCGACGGGCGCGGCGCTGTACGCCTGTTCTCTCGCCCTGTCGGCTCTGTTTCTGTCGCGGCCGCTGGTCCGGCTGTGCTGCATCTGCAGCGCGGTGCTGTTCATAGCCGAGTGCGTGGTTCTCAGCATACTGAACGGCCAGCTGATAGAGGCGCCTATGGTTTTGGGTGAATGTCTTCTGGCGATTCTTGTGGCATATATCTTACTGGATCAGGCCGTAAAGAACAGCATTTTCTACCTTACCGAGGCGCGTGACCAGGAGAAAGCATCGACCCGTCTTTTAGGCGAGCTGGATAAAAAACAGCAGCAGAACGAGCAGGTGCTTGGAAATCAGGATCAGCTGTTAAAGCAGATTGCGCAGATATCAGCTCATATTTCCAATGAGGCTAAAAGTCTGGCTGACCAGTCGGACAGCCTTGCTTCCGGTTCTACCAGCCAGGCAGCTTCTCTCTCTAATGTATCGAATGCTGTAGAAGAGATATACCGCCAGATTTCAGACACAGCCACTCAGGCTGCGGAAGTCCGGAGCGCCTCGGAAACCATGCGCCGCCATGCCGGCGACGGAGACATTCAGACGCAGGAACTGCTCAACTCCATTACCGATATCGAGTCCAGTGTGCAGTCAATCGAAGCTACAATTAATTCAATACAGTCGCTGGCATTCCAGACGAATATCCTGGCGCTGAACGCCTCGGTAGAGGCCGCCCGCGCGGGAACGAGCGGAAAGGGGTTTGCGGTGGTAGCCGAGGAAGTCCGCACTCTGGCCGGACACAGCAGTGAAGCGGCCGAGAACATCATGCAGGTGCTAAACCGCTGCCGTGAGGCGGTAAATCAGGGAAGCAGCGTTGCCAAAAAAACCTCCGCAGCCATGGGGCGAATCAAAGAGAGCGTGGAGAAAGTAGCTTCCCAGTCTGTCCTTATCTCCGACCGAACAGATTCTCAGATGAATGCAGTCAACAGTATTAAGGAGGATTTAGGAGTGGTTTCAGGTATCGTCCAGTCCAACGCCGCAGCTTCGCAGGAGTGTTCCGCGATGGTCCGCGAACTCTCCGAACAGGCTCTCAGGCTGGATCATCTGAGCAAGGCGTAATGCCCAGCCGCATATTGCCATAATCCGCTGAAAACACAATCCCCTCTCCCGACAGGGGTACACACGTCTCAGGCCACGGCATGTCCGTGCCCTGAAACATGTATGCACTTGTCAGGAGAGGGGATTGCATATGCTTAGGATCAGACCGTCTGTTCTCTCATCCCTCCATATTTCCGCCGCGCCAGAAGCGCCGCTCCCTGTACCGGAGTCATCTCCGCCTCTTTATAATATCCTCCGAGCCGCTCAACCCACTCATTGAACCGCTTAAAGAAAAATTCCCTTGCGTGGAGGATTCCCCCGGACAGAGACACGCCGAGCTGTTCTCCCGGAATCTGAATCTTCTTAGCCGCCGCAAATACCATCAGGCCCAGCTCATCCGCCGCCGCAAGATAAAGCGTCCTGGCCGAATCATCCCCGGCTCTGGCAGCCATGAGCAGGTATTTCTGCAGTCCTGCCACCTTACTTCTGTCATGGGAATATTTCAGTTCTGCCATGTTCACAAAGTCCTCCGGCCGCTCCGGTTTAAACTCATCCATTATAATCTCATAGAGCGCGCCCTTCTCCGCTCTGCCGTCCATCTCCTTCGCGAACAGCTCTACAGCGTTTCTCCCTAGCCAATAGCAGGAACCTTCATCGCCAAAATAAGTGGACCAGCCGCCGCATCTTACACTGTCTCCGCGGCTGTTCTGTCCATATGCGATACTCCCCGTACCTGCAACGATATTGATTCCCGGCTTTAACCCCAGAGATCCGGCCCATCCCACTTCCGCGTCATTGCCCAGATACACCGGGGTCTCTCCAAAACGGTCCCTCATGAAAGCTGTGATCGCCTCATCCGCTTTCTTGTTCTCGCCAAAGCAGGGCACTCCTGCCGCGATCCCGACCAGTTCACTTCTCTGTGCTCCCGCCTGTTTCAGACACTTATCAATCTCCGCCTCGTACAGGTCTGCCACTCCCTTTTCCCCGAGGGCGATCCAGGAACTTCCTGTCGTCTGCGAGGAAGCAGCCTCATGTCCGGCTTCGTCCGTCAGAAGCACTGCTGTTTTCGTACCGCCGCCGTCAATGCCACAATAATACCTCACCATATCACCTCCATAACATATCTTATCAGAAATGTATTTCTTCCGCATGCTTCATTACATATTTCGTGTAGAAAATAAAAATAGCTGAAGAAATGCCCCATGTAACCGGGAAGCACAGAAGCACCGCGATTATGTTCATCCAGCGCGGGACAACCGCCAAAAGCCATAGTATCCTCAGCACACATACGCTTCCAAGAGTGATCACAAGCGGAGCCCCGGATTTCCCCATTCCTCTGTCTACTCCCGAGAGTATCTCCGCGAAAATATATACAACCTGGAATGGAGCCAGGAAATACATTATTCTGATGCCTATACGGATAACTTCCGCGTCATCTGTAAACAGACGGAAAAATCCATCCGCGAAGAAAATGAATCCCCCGCTCGCTACGATGGTTGCCGCGCCGCACAGCAGGAGCGATACTTTCATCCCTTCGCGTATACGCTGATATTTCCGCGCCCCGTAATTCTGCCCTGTGAATGTCATTGACGCCGTCCCGAAAGATGTAACAATCATTCCGAAAATGCCGTCCGCCTTTGAGTAAATCGACCACGCCGCCACCGTCTCTGTTCCCAGGATATTAATGCTTGTCTGCACGATCAGGTTAGCCGCATTATACATAACCGACTGTAATCCGGCCGGTATTCCGATCCTCAGAATCCGCAAAAAAAGATCCCGGTCAAAGCGAATGTCTTTCCGATTTACGCCATAAGGCTTCTTCTTATTTGCCAGCGGTATGCACACGCAGACTGCGCTGACCGCCTGCGCGATCGCGGTAGCGGCAGCTGCTCCCGCAACTCCCTGGCCTAAGGGTACAACAAATATGTAATCCAACACAATATTCACAATACAGGATACGACCAGGTAATACAGCGGCAGCCTGACTTCGCCAAACGCCCTCAGGATTCCCGCTCCCATATTATAAACACATGACGGTATCATGCCAAGAAAGTAAACTTTCAGATAAATATGGGAATCCTGAAATATATCTTCCGGGGTACACATGATCACAAGCACCTGTTCTGATGCCGCAATCCCGATTATCATAAATAAAATGCCGCCTATGACGCCGGTCAGAGCAGCCGTGCTGATCCCGGCTGAAAGTTTTTCCGTTCTCTTTTCCCCGATCAGGTGGGAGATCACAACAGAAGCTCCCGCAGACAATCCGGTGTAAAACCCGACAATAAGATTCACAAAAGAAGCGGCCGTTCCTCCGACCGCTGCTAATGCCTGTGTTCCAATAAAATGGCCCACAATCATGGAATCTGCCATTGCATATAATTGCTGAAAAAGCATGCCCAGCATCAGGGGAAAAAAGAAAAACAATATCTGTCTCCACACTTTTCCTTCTGTTATCTTATCCATATCTTTTTCTCCAGTCACATACAAGCGATCCGCTAATTATTTTGCTTTTCACCTCATCTGCCGCCGGTCCGGCAGCGGTATTTCATATCATCACCCCTTAATGCCGCCTACAGTAAGGCCTTCCACAAAGTTTTTCTGGCACGCCGCAAAGATGATAACGATAGGAACGATCATCATTGTGGACGCTGCCATGATCAGGTCTACCTGGGTGCCGCGGTCACTGAAAAACGCCCCGATCCCGACAGTCAGGGTAAACAGTTCGCGCTTGCTTACCGAAATCAGCGGCCACAGATAGGAATTATAGGTTGACATAAACAGATAGATAAACAGCGCCGACATCATCGGCTTTGCCATCGGAAACGCAATGCTTAAGAAGCGTTTCATATGCCCGCAGCCGTCCACCTCGGCCGCCTCAAGATAAGTATCCGGCAGATCCAGATAAAACTGGCGCATCAGGAAGATCCCGAAGATATTCCCAAAAAACGGCACAGTCAGCACGAAATAACTGTTCGTAAGATGTACCCCCGCCAGCATCTTATAGAGGGGAATCATCAGAGTATCATAAGGAATCATCATAAAAGCAAGGATCACAAAGAAAAGCACATTGCGGCCTTTAAACCTGTATTTCGCGAATGTAAATCCGATAATCGCGCTTGTAAACACACCAACCACTGTGTTCAGCAGGCTTGTCCCCAGACTGTTCGCATAATAGCGCAGGAACGGAATCTGTTCAAAAACCCTTGAAAAATTCGTCAGGATCAGTTCATGAGGATACATCGTTGGAGGCATCTGGAGCAGCTCAGTCTGGCTTTTCAAAGAACTCATGACCATCCAGTAAAGAGGCAGGATCATAATCAGCGAACCGATAAGCATCACAGCGACGCCGATATAGAATCCCGGGGAATGCTTTTTACGTTTTTTGTTCACTTGTACTTCTGCCTTCATGCTTTTACCTCCTCCTTGTAATACTTTGGCTTTTCTTTCTTCTCTCTGGTGAGGAGCCACTGGATTCCACTGAAGATCAGGATGATGATCATCAGGACAATAGACATAGCCGACGCATATCCAATATCGCTGTTCTGGATACCTTTCTTCATGATATGGAGCAGCATGACCTCTGTGCTCGTTCCCGGAGTTCCGTCCGTCAGGATCTTAGCCGGTGTAAAGAACATAAACGCAACTGTCGTTGTCATAATGCAGACGAACAGGATAGAATTCTTGATCAGAGGCAGGGTAATCCTGAAAAACCTTGCGCACGCCCCCGCTCCGTCAATTTCCGTTGCCTCGTATATCTCCTTGTCCACCCCGCGCATTGCGGCGAGAAGGATCACCGCATAGTAGCCGAAGATAGACCAGATCTGCACGATACACAGACAGGCAAGCGCCTGATTCGCCGAAGTCAGGAACGGCTGCGCCTTCAGGCCCAGCGCCAGAAGGATCGCGTTGAAAAGACCGTAGCTCTTATTGTACAGCCAGTCCCAGACAAGGCTGATAGAAACGGCAGAAATTACGGACGGCAGGAAATATACAAAAGTAAGGTACTGCCTCAGGCGGTTCCCCACCGCATTCAGTCCCGCTGCCAGAAGGATCGACAGCACGATCGTTGACGGAACGATGATAAGCGCGGCCACTGTTGTATTCTGCAGGGCAATGATAAATGTAGAATCAGTAAATGCCTTGATATACTGCCTGAGCCCTACAAAATTCGTATCTGCGTAAGCCATATGCGCGTCAGTAAAACTGTAATAGACCACAGCGATAGCCGGGATCACGAAAAAGATCATAAACCAGATACAGGTCGGCACCAGAACGATAGCCAGAAAGCGGCGGCGGCCCCTCCCGAGTTTCTTTTTTTGTTTCGGTTTCATCAATCTACACCTCCTACCGGCGCGCTCTCCGCCGCCCCAGCTTCAGCTAAGCTCAACGGTATATTGGAAAACGTCGCCTCGTACAACACTTTGACAATATTCAATAATATTTATTCCGCTATATGTAATCCGGGTCAGATAAATAGCCGCTTCCCCAGCTTCTACCCCCAGCAGCTGAGAGTCATTCTCCTTCAGGCTCACTGCTGAAAAGCTTTCGATCGCTCTCTCCGGGAAAACCTGGAAAAGCTGCAGCGTCTTATAAAGTCCGTTTGTCCGGATCAGCTCATCCGTCATCTCCGGCGCAAATTCCACCGGGATGTAGGAATTTTCCACTGTATATGCCTCATTGTCCATATAGCGTACCCGTTTCACCCAGAATACCTCTTCCCCCTCTTTTAGCCGCAGCGCTTCCCGAATCGAGACTTCCGGCACAATCCTGCGGAATGTCACAAGCTTAGAAGTCTCTTTGATCCCCAGCTTCTTCAGTTCTTCCCGGAAGGTATAAAACTTGTGCAGTTTCTGCGTGACTGAACGCTTCTTTACGAAAGTTCCCCTTCCCTGTTTTTTCTCAAGGTATCCGTCTGTCTCCAGATCTGCGACTGCTCTGCGCACAGTCGCCCTGCTCACGCCGAAAGTGGTGCACATCTCTTTTTCCGAAGGCAGCCTCGCGCCGTCTTTCCATTCATTAGACATGATCTTTCGTCTTAGTTCCTCTTTCAGCTGATAGTAAAGCGCAAGTGGCACATCTTTCCTAATCTGGGTATTCATTTGCATTGTTTCCTCCGATATTCTAATTTTCTGAAAATTATTATAATTTTAAAAAAATCACTATGTCAATATGCAGAAGCAATGCACCAAATGTCCGTTTCAGAAATCATAAATAATGATTCCTTTTACAACGCGGTTCACTTCACCTTTTTCGCACGGACTGTCTGTGTTGAAATGCTTCTCCAGTGATTTATTCATCGACAGAAGCTGTGAGAATATAAGCCCGTGGATATAGGCTCCCATTTCCGACTTTTTCAGGATTGCATCCGGCACTTTATATACCACCGCGTAATCTTCTCCTGAGGCGCACCCTTCAGACGACGCCTCTTTCACAGATACAATGATGTTTTTCTTCTTCTCGGCGATCATTTCCTTCAGAAAATCAACGTCATACTGTCTTGTATATTCTCTTGTGGAGAGGAAATGAACAGTCATCGTCTCATCATTGACCACGGTTTTCGGTCCATGGCGGAAGCCGGTCGCCGCGTCATATCCTGCGTGGACATACCCGTCTGTCAGCTCCATGGATTTCACACAGGCTTCTCTCGCCAGCCCTTTCAGCGCGCCGCATCCGAGCCAGATCAGCCTTCTGTACTGCTCCCCGGCAATCGCCTGCGCCGATTCGTAAAGGCTTTCCATCTGCTCCTCCGCACTGTCTGCCAGCATGCGCACATACCCCGTATATTCTTCCATCTCTTTATAGTGGAAGATACACCACGTGGACAGCGCCATGCAGCTGACGCTGCTGGTCATGGCAAATCCCTGGTCGCACGTCTCCGGCGGCTGGTCAAGAACGAGAGCGTTTGGAAGTGCGTACCCCGTTTTTGCCAGGGTGCTGTTCTTGTCGCACACAAGAATGATGTGCCACAGGTTCTTTATCTTTTTCTCCGCGAACTTCACCGCCGCCATACTCTCCGGGCTTTCCCCTGAACGCGCATAGGAGATCATCAGGGTTGGCGCGTCAAAAAGAGTCTCCTCCGGCGCACTGATGATGTCCGTTGTATGGATATTCTGGGTTTTCAGGCGAAGCTCCCCTGCCAGCACATATTTCAGGGCTTCCCCGATAAAAGCAGAAGATCCGGCCCCCGCTGTCAGGATAGTAAGGCCCTCCACTGAAAGTACCTGATCCATAAATGCGCGGATCTCTTCCTTCCTGCTTTCCAGACTGTCCGCCAGCCTTCTCCAGGAAGCAGGCTGCTGGGCGATCTCTCTGGCAGTCAGAATGCAGTGTCGCTCTTCGAAATATTCCGACGGCCTGTTAAATAATTTCTCACTCATAAGCTATTCTCCCTTTAATTCTGTTCCTGTCGTCTCACCTTTCAGCAGGCTCACCATATGATAGGCGGACTGCATGGCCACATTGTGGATCTCCCGGTCTGCCAGGCCGCCCATATGGGGCGTGAGCACAACATTGTCCAGCCCGAAGAGCGGGCTTTCATACAGTGGTTCTTCTTCAAACACATCCAGCCCGGCTCCCGCGATCTTCCCGTCCCGGACCGCCTCATACACTGCCTGCGCGTCAACGATCCCTCCCCGGGATGAGTTAATGACCACCGCGCTCTTTTTCATCAGGGCGATGCTGTCTCTGTTGATCAGGTGATGAGTATCTTCCGTCAGCGGGCAGGTGGAAATGATGATATCCGCCTCTTTAAAAAGTGTCTCTCTGTCTACAAATTTCGCGTTATATTTCTCTGAAGCCTCCCGATTTTCAAAGAGGTCATTGTAGATCACATCCATATCAAACCCGATGCCGCGCTTTGCCACCGCCTGTCCGATAGCTCCAAATCCGATGATTCCCATGGTCTTTCTGGAAACAGCGATTCCTCTCGCGACGCCGTCGCACCATTTGCCGCTGCGGATATTCCGGTCTCCCTCGACGATCTTACGCATCACACTCAGGATCAGCCCCCATGCCAGATCCGCTACCGCGTCAAAATTCTGGCGCGGGACATTGCAGACCGTAATCCCCTTGCCGCAAAATGCCGGGAGGTCGAGGTGGTCATATCCGGCGCAGTTCAGGGAGATGTATTTCAGGCCTTCCGCGCCCTCCGCGAACTTCCTCCCCAGCTGGATGTCCGCCCCCATCAGGATCCCGGACGGTTTTTCTTCCATCTTGTTCCAGTAATCCAGAAGATCGTCCTCCGTAAATCCTTCCCGGTCTTTCTCAGCCAGGAGGACGGGGTCAAGTCCCCCATCCTTCAGCGCCTGGAAAGCCTCCGGTTCCTGCTCAAATGAAAATGAAACGATCAAAACTTTATTGTTCATATCAGCAATCCCTTTCTATTTGTACTGAGGCAGGTTGTCCCCGTGCTCTTTTATGAAATCTTCTACCAGTTTCTCCGCAGTTTCCATGTCTGTCACCGCGCCGTCCAGCATCATCGCGTCTGCCCAGAGCTTTCTGTCTCCCTTTAATGCCGCCTCAACTGTAAGATCCACAGACGGAAGACGTTTCAGAATGATATCCTTCATCGGTCCCTCGAATCCGAGCACGTGCATGGAGCTGAATCCTTTCGCCGTAGCCACGCCCGGGATCTCCAGCACTGCGTCGTCCGGAATGCCGGATACAGCGCCTTCATTCGGGATATTCACGGAGAATACTTTTCTCTCATCCAGAAGCAGGGATTTAATCATCTCTACAAGCTGCTCATGCTCACCGTCCGCGCGCTTAAACAGATCTGCCTCAACCTCGCCTTCCAGTTCACCCTGATTGAGCATATCCTGGTAGGTCTTCTCCCCTCTCGCGATCACATCGTCAATCGGGAACGCGTCTACTCCAAGTGTCGCTCCGTAGTAACTGCCATTCGGGAATCTCTCCGGGAAGAACTCTACCGCGTGACGGTCTACCACCGCCGGGATCCCGCCGTATCTCTCAAACAGCTCCCATGAGAACGGGTTGTCCATAAAGTGGGGAATCTCCTTATCCTCAAGCTGCGGGTTGAAGAAGTTTCTCACATGCGGGTTCTTCTCGTTCTCTTCTCTCTGTTTTGCTACAATGTCAAGGAGATCCTGACGTACGTCTTTTCCGTCCACACGGATATCATAAAGCCAGGTCAGGTGATTCAGTCCGGCTCCGAGCACAGTCAGTCTCTTCACATCAACGCCGAGCATTTTCGCCAGGTACTTCTCTCCGTAGATTACGCCGTGGCACAGGCCTACCAGCTTCACGTTCGTCACGCGGCGCACAGCAGTCACAATCGCCGTCATCGGGTTGGAATAGTTAAAGAAATATGCGTCCGGGCAGAGACGTTCTACGTCTTTCGCAATCTCGATCATCGCAGGAATCATTCTCTGCGCCCTGGAAATACCGCCCGGCATGATGGAGTCGCCTACCGGCTGATAGATGCCATATTTTCTCGGGATCTTCACATCCTGCTCCCACGCGCGGCGTCCGCCCACAGCGATGGTAGTTACTACAAAGTCCGCTCCCGGAAGGAGTTCCTTACGGTCCGGAGACGCCGAGATCACGATGTCCGCCTGCTTCTGATCCACCATTTTCTGTACCAGTTTTCTCACAGACTCCAGGATCTCCGGATTGATATCACACAGCGCGATCTCCCAGGATCCGAATCCCGCCTGAATAAAGTCTGCCACAAGTCCTTTTGTAAATACTGCGCTTCCCGCTCCGATTAATACTATCTTCTTTCTGTCTGCCATTTTATTTTTCTCCTTTTTCCCATGCATTGATCATATTGTCATTGCAGTTTTTCACAAATTCTTTTAAGATGTCGATCTGTTCGTCATATTCTGCCTGGTTAAACTTCTCTGTCAGCTCGTCTGTCATAAATAATTTGACGAACCTGGGTTCCTTCGTGCTGAGCACATACCAGCTGCTTTCGGCAATGTTCTCATAGACTTTGTCAAATTCTTCCTGATTGCTGAACCAGTCGATCTCCGCGAATATCCCGCAGGGCTGCTTTTTGTAGCTGAAGATCGCCCCGAAGTACGCATAGAAAGAAACCTTGCCGTTCTTATCCTTCAGATAGTAACGGTATCCGGAAGCATACTGACCGAAATTATCCTTGTCCGCATAGTTTACCGTGACTTCGCTCTTCTCCCCGCGTGCTTCCGTAAGCGCCTTGTCGAAGGCGAAACACAGATTTCTGGCATCATCCATCTGGCTGTAAGTAACAGAGAAGCCTTCTTTGGACGCCGCCTTTACCATCTCTTCCCCTGCGTTTCGGACGAACTCGCCGAGCATCTGCACCTGCTCTGTGCCTTCCTTTGCAGAGATCGCTTCAAACTTGTCATCCGGCAGAAACAGTTTGAAATATTCTTTCTCATCCCTGTTAATCACATACGCCGGATTCTCTCTGATATGATCCAGAACCGCCCGGTAGACGCCGCCATTGTTCTGCTCGTCCAATTCCACCATCAACCCGTACTTTGTAGCCGGGAAGTAGATTAATCCGATGTGGAGATAGAGGGAGACGCCCGTCTCTTTCCCATTCACTCTGCATCTCATCCCGTACCAGTGGCGTCCGATACAGTCCTTCGCGTCGCGGATCACCTCAAAGTCCGCGATCTCACTTTGTATCTTCCGAATGGCAATTTCCAGTTCATCTCCAAAGCGCTGCATGGACTGAAGCGCTTTGATGTCCAGTTTCAGTTTCTCCATTCTTCTCACTCCTCCTTTTTCTTCCACGGCATATCCGGGTTCTGCACACACAGCTTGCCGCCGCTGACTTCAATAAAAGTTCCTGTAAGGTAGGACGCCGCGTCAGAGGCCAGGAATGCGACAGCGTTAGCAACATCATCAGGTTTACCCAGTTTATGCAGCGCAATCGCGCTCTCCAGTTCTTCCCCTTTTTCTGAGATCACACCCTGCGTCATCCCCGTCGCGATCACGCCCGGTATGAATCCGTTCACACGGATGTTGTAGGGGGCGAACTCTGCGGCAAGAGTCTTTGTCAGGCTGTAAACCGCCGCTTTGCTGGCCGCATATGCGCCGCTTCCCGCGGAGGCCATAAGTGACGCGTAGGACGCCGCGTTAATCAGGACTCCTCCCTTTTCTTTCATGCACGCAAACGCCTCTCTCGCGCACAGGAACACCGATTTCAGATTGACATTCATCACCATATCCCACTGTGCTTCCGTCATATCTTTGAGCATCAGCTGAGGATAGATCCCGGCATTACTCACAAAGATATCGATTTTCCCATAATCGCGGAGCGCAGACGCGAACAGCTCTTTTACATCTTTCTCACTGGAGACGTCTGTCCTGTAGGTTCCCACGTCTCCCACATCTTTAAGCGCCGCCTTTGCCTCCGCAAGCGCCTTCTCGTTAAGATCACAGATAAAGACCCGGGCTCCGTTCTCCAGGAACTTTCTCGCAATAGCGAATCCGATCCCGGCTGTTCCGGCCGCTCCTGTGACTCCAACCACTTTTCCTTTATAACTCAGTTCCATATGATCCTCCATCATTCCATTTCCAGTACAGCTCCACGGCTGGCGGACGCTGCCATTTTCGAGTACAGCGCAAGGTAGCCTTTCGTATATTTCGGCTTCGGAGCCTGAAATTTTTCTCGTCTTTTTGCAAGTATCCCCTCTTCTACGTGAAGCGTAATCTCGTGGTTCGGGATATCAATCGTGATCTCATCCCCGTCTTCAATCAGAGCAATGGGCCCTCCTTCCGCAGCCTCCGGGGAAATATGGCCCACAAAGCATCCGTTATTGGTTCCCGAGAATCTTCCGTCCGTGATCAGCGCCGTGCTCTCTGCCAGGCCGATCCCATAGAGATACTTCATCGCCTTGTACATCTCCCTCATCCCCGGACCGCCTTTCGGACCTTCATAGCGGATGACCACTACATCGCCTCTTTTAATCCCGCCTTCCAGGATCGCTTTCTCAGCTTCCTCTTCCCCGTTGAAAACTCTCGCCTTCCCTTTGAAGAAATGCATCTCCGGACGGATTGCAGACGGCTTGGTAATGCAGCCTTCCGGGGATAAATTTCCTTTCAGTACCGCGATCCCCCCGAACCTGCTAAATGGCTCTTCCATCGTCTTAATCACATCCCTGTTTACGTTCCTGCAGGACCAGGAATCCAGATTCTCCCCCACTGTCTTCCCTGTGACCGTCATCGCATCCAGGTTCAGCAGCGGTGCGATCTCCTTCATTACCTGGGGGATGCCTCCTGAGAAATAGAAATCTTCCATATTATACTTCGATGCCGGATTTACCTTGGCGATCAGCGGAGTGTCCATTCCGATCTTTTCAAATTTCTCCATAATGGCCGGACTTGACAGTCCTGCCTCCCGGGCAACCGCGAGGAGATGGAGCACGCCGTTGGTAGATCCCCCGGTGGCGTTGAGCACCCGGATGGCATTGTCCATTGATTTTTCGTTTATGATTTTATCTGCTGTTATATTCTGTTCTACTAATTCAACGATCTTTTCACCGGTCGCAAACGCGATCCTTGTGCGCTCCGCATACACTGCCGGAATCAACGCTCCTGTCGGGAGCGTCATTCCGAGCGCTTCCGACAGACAGCACATGGTATTAGCTGTACCGTAGAATGAACAGGAACCGCATCCTGGCCCACATGTGTCTTCCATCTCATAGAGAGCCTCTTCCGCAAGTTTTCCTGCCTTCACCATCCCGCATCCCTCTGAGAGGGATGTCAGATCTGACGCCCTGTTATCAAAAACCGGCCCGCCCTGCATCGGCCCTCCTGGCAGCAAAATCGCCGGCAGCTTCAGTCTTGCCGCCGCCATCAGAAGACCGGGGACAATCTTGTCGCAGGAACCCAGCAGCACGATCCCGTCCAGCTGGTGGGCCTGAACCATAACTTCCACGTCATTAGCGATCAGATCACGGGACGGAAGAATGAAGCGCATCCCTTCATTTCCCTGTGCCGTGCCGTCGCAGGCTCCGATCACGCCAAATTCCACAGGCGTGCCGCCCGCCGCATAGATCCCCCGTTTCACGCTCTCCGCAACGCTTCTTAAGTTATAGCTTCCCGGAACCAGTTCACTCCAGGTATTGGCCACGCCGATGATCGGCTTGTCCAGATCTTTGTCTGAAAATCCCATAGATTTGTAGACCGCCCGGTTGAAGCTGAAATCCGGCCTTCTGAGGATTTTCTGGCTTCTCCGCATTTCGTCACCCCCGTTATTTGATCTTCTCAAGCTTCAGGTTACTGAGGACATATTTATATCCCGCTTCCTTCAGATACTTATGCGCTCTTGTATTGTAATTGTACTCCTCTCCGTACAGCCAGCAGAACACCTGTACCTCTCGTCCGATCTTTTCTTCCAGATGCCTCTTGGCCTCTACGATCTCCCTGTACATATCCTCATCCGGAGTCTCCTTTGTGATCTCATAATGAGTTCCACTGTGGCAGCAGATCTCATGCCTGGAAGCGATATCCCTCACTTCATCCCAGTTCATGGCAATCCTGCCGTCCGGATACATATTTCTGTCCGTGATGTCAAGCTCATGTTTCTCGCTGAACGCAAGCTGCTCTTCCAGAGGTACATCCATAAAAAAGCTTGGCAGATAAAACCAGCCTGTAAACTCATATTTGTCGAGAATCGGGAGCATCACGTCATAGTGATTGCGGAATCCTTCGAATATGGCAGGAATCAACCCCGGTTTCTCATAAGGCCACTTCCCTGTCTCGAAAAAGGTATCCAGGTCTTTCATCCGCACCGGCGCGAAATGTTCTTTATAATACTTTATCTCTGCGTCATATCTCTCTGCATTAGACGTATTCGTATTATGATAGTTCACAACCCTGATATAGGAATTATTGATCAGATACCGGAGCATCTCAAATGTGCGCTTATCCCTTGCGACCAGCTTCACAAAGCTTTCCATGTCAAAACGATTCATTGCCTGTTCCTCCTGACTCTTATTTCTTCAGAAAATCTTTCACCACTTCTCTGTACTGCACTTCATCACCGTTCTCATCTACCGTAAAGAACCGTTCTGCCACAGCGCTCATAGCCGGAGCGATAGCCGGATAATGGCCAAGTTCTTCCTTCGTTTTCTGTTCATATAGGCTCGCAAAGATCAGTGCGCCTGCCGCCATCATCATGTGGAGTTCCTCATCGTCCTTTGCCCCCTCATAGGTTTTGTCCCAGGAGCCTGTCAGGTCATCCAGGCCGATGATCGCCGGGATCCCTTCGTCTGCCGTTACTCTGGTACCACAGTAATCGATCACTTCCCTGTACTGATCCAGATCCTGATCCACTAATGTCTGAAGCACATCCTGCATTGTTTTCATACTGTTTTCTCTCCTATACTATTTTTTCGATTTTCAGGTTACTTACCACATATTTATATCCAGCCATCCGGAGATATTTCTGGGCCTTCTTGTTGTACTGATATTCTTCTCCTGCCAGCCAGCAGAAGACGTCTACAGGCCTGCCCGTATATTCCTCCAGTTTCTTCTTCGAGGCTACAATCTCCCGGTACATATCTTCATCTGTCGTCTCTTCCGTGATCTCATAGTGGGTTCCCGTGTGACAGCAGATCTCATGGTTTTCTGAAAGTCTGGCGATCTCTTCTCCGTTCATCGCGATCCTGCCGTCCGGGTACATGTACTCGCCCCGCGTCCTGAGACGGTGATTCATACAGAAGTCATACTGCTCTTCTGCCGGGACTTCGGAGAAGAATGCCGGGATATAGAACCATCCGGTAAAATGATATCTGTCCAGGATCTCCCTCATAATATCGAAATGGCTCCGATACCCCTCAAAGACTGCCGGGATCAGCCCCGGCTTCTCATAAGGCCATTTTCCCGTCTCAAAGAACGTATCCAGATCCCGAACCCTGACAGGGACAAAATGTTCGCTGAAATAACTGATTTCCCTCGATATCCGCTGGATATCCCTGTCATTCGTATTGTGATAATTGACGACTCTGATATAGGCATTATTCACGAGATAGCGGAACATTTCCAGTGTCCTCTTATCCTTTGCCACCGACTGAACAAACTGTTCCAGCAAGTTTTTTTTATCCATAAATCCGCTCCTCTCCTGCTATCCTGTTATCCCTGAAAGCAAATTTTTTATACATTACCGCCAGTACCAGTATCGTAACCGTCTCAATAGCCAGAGATGCTGCCCAGACGCCGTGCACTCCGAACAGAGCCGCGCCAGTGATGACAAACGCAACCGGGCACGCCAGAGTCCGCAGGATTGATCCGCAGCTGGCCGCCACATATGCCTGTCTTGCCTGGAAAAACGTTACTGTCAGCATATTCACAGATGCCAGAATATAGGACAGGGCCACAAGCCTTACCGCCAGCGCCGCCTGGGTGAGGAATCCGTCTCCCGGCTCAAGGAAAATACTGACGACAAACTCAGCCTGCCATTCAATCAGCGCTACTACGATGATAGAAAATGCCAGTCCGAACCTTACTGCCGTCCTGTAAATCTTTTTGATCCTGTCGTGCAGGCCGGCTCCATAATTCGCGCTGATCAGCGGCTGCATGGCGTTTGAAATTCCATTTAATGCCGCAAGAACAATCGTGTTTACATTTACAACAATCCCATAGATCGCGATGAATGTTGTGGAGCTTCCCGCCGAGATCCTGATAAGTACCATATTATAAACAAATGTGACAATCGCACTGTCCACTTCTGTCAGGAAAGTAGACATTCCCACTCTTGCCGTATAAAAAATTTCTCTCAGCTTTACCGCTGAAATCTTAATCTTAAGCCCTGAACTCTTCCTGAGAGAACCGCACACCCCGACAGACATATTGAGTACTACTCCCAATGAGGTGGCCAGCGCCGCTCCGAACATGCCCCACTTGAACACCCAGATAAACAGGATATCCATAATGATATTGGCCACACACCCGAACAACGTGCACAGCATGGACAGTCTCGGCGCGTTGTCGTTTCTCAGGATCATGGTATAAAAGCATTCTCCGATATAGGCAACTGTAAAAATAACAACACCCAGTACATAGTCTTTCGTCCCCTGCCTGAGGTCTCCCGTTCCGCCCAGGAGGGTCACTAATGGATCAATAAAAATCACCGTGAGCGCTGTAATAACTGCCGATAATACCAGAATCGTTGCCAGAGCGCCCGTATATACACCTTTTGCCTGTTCCTTTCTGCCCTGAGCCATATAGGCCGCATACCTGGCTCCTCCTCCTGCCCCCATCAGATATCCAAGCGCGTAGAACACTGTCGGCACCGGGTAAGCGAGATTCAGCGCCGCAATGCCTTCCTGGCCAAGTTCCCGGCCGATACACAGGGTATCGATAAAATAATTGGCCGAAACCATGATCGTCGCCGACATACTTGGCGCCAGATAGCGGTAAAAGAGTTTCTTCACGTCACCATGCAAAAGAGTTTCATTTAATTCCATAAATCACCATTTTCTTTTATTCAGGCTGCCAGATACCGGCAGCCTGTGTTTCTTTTTATCTGTTCAAATATTCCTCTATCATCTGATTTCCTTCATCTTCCATTCCCTGAAGAGCAGCGTCAATATCCCCGTCCACCAGGAGCTGTCTTAATTTCTCTCTGACAATCGTATAGTTCAGTGTCGACGGAGTACCCATGTAAGCCCCCTCCTCAGCAGCATACGGAAGGATATCCTGTGTGATCACGATCGCTTTGTCTACAGAGCCCACCTCCGGATCATATGAAAGATCTGTCAGGGAATCAGTCCTTGCCGGAAGAGCGCCTGTTGTATACGCCCATTCGCCGGTCTGCTCTGCACTTGTCATGAACTTGACAAACTCCCATGCAGCCTCCTGGTTCTTGCACTGCGAGGATACAACGTAGCCCCAGCCGCCGGTACCGATGCAGATCGGATCTGCCCCGTCTACCCACGCCGGCATGTTGAACACCTGATAGTTCACATCCGGGATATCAATGTCAAAAGATCCTGCATACCACGGAGCGCCCACGCACATTGCAGCTGTGCCCTGGATGAACAGATCGTAACGGCTGTCCCCCGGGTCGCTGACAGCATCCGGCCCCTGGCAGTACTCCAGGAGCAGCTCAGCAGCCTCTTTTGCCTCTGGGGTAACAAAATGAACCTGATTATTCGCTTCATCCTTATAGTCGCCGCCGTACTGAAGGATCAGAGACAGGAAATTCGCCTCCCACTGCGCATATGTATATGCGAGCCCGGAACGTGTCACATTGCCGTCCGCGTCTTTGATCGTCAGTTGTTTTGCGAAATCAATCAGTTCTTCGAATGACGCTGGTCCGTTATTCTCAATCCAGCCTTCCGGAAGTTCAAAGCCCTCCTGCTCGAGGATATCCATATTCACGTACAGGGAAGGAGATTCTACATTGATCTCTGACGGTATGCAGTAATACTTGCCGTCATAAATCTTATTCTTCAGCGCGCTCTCATAATAGATGCTCTCCATCTCTTCTTTGCTGATCACACTGTCCGGGATCTCCAGGAGCTTTCCACCCTTCGCCCAGTCCGCGATACTGTTTCCCGTCTGCATCACGTCCGGCTCCTCACCTGCCGCAAACGCCTGGTTTGCCTTATCCTGGAACTCCGTGAAGTACTCAACCTGAACGTCTACATCCGGATACGCCTCCTCGAACGCTTCAATAGCAGGGTCAAAATAGGTCTTATACGGGAGGGTATCCTGCGCCCAGAAGGTAAGCACGCCGTCGATTTTTCCATCGCCGTCCTCCCAGTCCTGCTTCTGTCCACACCCGGCTGCCAGCGATACAGTCAGTGCAGCAGTCATTAAAACCGCTACGATTCTCTTTTTCATTTTGTCTCCTCCTTTTTGAATGATTTGTTTTAATTATAATATCATATCGTCATCATCTATTATTATATTTTTTTATCTTATTCTTATTATTTTTTTACACATATATATTGAATCTGTATATTTTTTGTGAGATAATAAGAAAAAATATAGAGAATGGTGATAATTATGAATAAAAAGAGCAGCATACAGACGCTCCGGCTTACCCGGGGTACCAAAATCATGGCCGACAGAGACTGTTATATCTTCCTCCTGTTCACAGAAGGCGCCGGATATGTGCGTCATAACGACACAATATACGATGCCGACGCTTCTGACTGTATTATTCTGCACGGCGAGGACAGCATCTTCCTGAGCCCGTCACATTTCAAAGCATGTACAGTATATTATCTGACCTTTTATAAGGATCAGATTCTTCCCCACCGTCTTCCATCCGGCTGTCTGGATCTGGTCAGTTCTTTCCTCTCCTCTTCCGCGGTGGTTCTCCCTCTAAGTTCCAAAAGCTTCGACATTGTCTCAAACTTATATAACACCTGCCGGCTTCTCGCCGATGACAATCTCCCTTACGCCGGGTATCTCACGCATGAGGCTGCCGGGGTATTGATCTTCTATCTTGCCCGCTTATATGACACTTCAAATATCAGGCGCAGAAAAAGCAGGGAACACTCTCCGCACACCGTTATGTCCGAACAGATCTGCCAGTATATACGGCAGAATTATTCTGCCCCCATTTCTCTGCCTTCCCTCGCGGATCTCGTTCATACGAATCCCAGCTATTTAAGCCGGGTTTTCAAAGAAAGCACAGGGATATCCCTTGTCTCCTACATCAATCATGTCCGGATCGAGGCTGCAAAGTATTTGCTGTCCGACACCGACGAGCTTGTTGTAGATATTGCGTCAGCATGCGGCTTCAATTATGTTCCTCATTTCAATAAGATCTTCAAAAAGATGACCGGGATGACCCCTGTGCAGTATAAAAAAGCAAATCAGAAACCGGCTTTCTGATTATTTTTTCTCCTGAGCGAGCTGGTAGGCCACGTCCACAATCATATCCTCCTGGCCGCCTACCATTCCGCGTTTTCCAAGCTCCTCCAGTATATCCTTCGTGCGGATTCCAAATTTCTCTCCAGCCCGCTTAGCATGGAGCAGGAAGCTCGAATATACCCCCGCGTAGCCGAGCATCAGGGAATCCGTATCAATCACCTGGGGTCTCTGCATCACTTTCTCCGCCTTTTCCGCCGCGTCAATAATGGAGTCCAGATTAATATCGTTCTCAATCCCTGCTCTTTTCAGAACCGCCGCAAGCACCTCGATCTGACAGTTCCCCGCGCCCGCTCCAAGTCCGCGCAGAGTTCCATCGATATAGGAAGCGCCCGCCTCGATCGCCGCCAGGGAATTGCCGACAGCCAGTCCAAGATTATTGTGGGCATGGAATCCGACCGGCACATTCAGGTTCTTCACAAGAAGGCTGATCCGCTCCTGAACCTCATGAGGCAGTAGATGCCCTGCCGAGTCTGCAAGGTTGATATAATCTACGCCGTTTTCTTCAAAGATCTTCGCCTGCTCCAGGATTTTCCCCGGAGAAGCCATATGGCACATCATCAAGAATCCCACTGTGAACATTCCCATTTCTTTTGCCGCTTTGATATGCTGAATAGCAATATCCGCCTCCGTCACATGGGTTGCGATCCGGACTGCGCGGGCGCCACAGTTATAGGCTTCCTTCAAATCCGTGATAGTTCCGATTCCCGGCAGAAGCAGGACGTCCAGTTTTGCATGTTTAATCACTTTCGAAGCTTCTCTGATCAGTTCCATATCTCTCGTCTTTGAGAATCCATAATTGATGGAGGAACCTCCAATCCCATCTCCATGGCTGATCTCGATCAGATCTACGCCGGATTCATCCAGCGCTTTTGCCAGCTCACGCACCTGCTCCTCCGTATAACTGTGACTGACCGCGTGGCTTCCATCACGCATCGTTGTATCTACTAAATGTACCTTTCCGCTCAATGCTGTTCCCTCCTTAAAATCTTTCTTTCGCAATCTTCTCCGCTACTTCGACAGCCGCCGCATTAATAATATCCAGATTCCCGGAATACTTCGGAAGGAAATCTCCGGCGCCTTCCACTTCTATAATCACAGTCACTTTATTCCCGTCAAAGATCGGCGGAGTCCTCAATTTGTATCCCGGCACATACTTCTGGATCTCCTTCACGATCCGGCTGACATTGTCTGTGATCTTCTTCTCATCCGGATTCTTCACAAGAGAATAGATTGTGTTCGTCATCATCAGCGGCGGTTCCGCAGGATTCAGCACGATGATTGCTTTCCCCCGGTCTGCTCCGGCAACAGTCTCCAGAGCTTTTGCCGTAGTCTCGGTAAATTCATCGATATTCGCTCTCGTGCCGGGTCCGGCGCTTTTCGATGAGATGCAGGATACGATTTCCGTATAGCTGCTGTCCGCCGCCTCGTTAATTGCATAGGCAATGGGGACAGTCGCCTGTCCGCCGCATGTCACCATATTAAAGTTTACAGTGTCAGACAATTTGTTCAGGTTAACGCAGGGCACCACATACGGCCCTACAGCTGCAGGCGTCATATCAATCGCAATCTTGCCCGCCTCCTTAAGCAGTGGCGCATGAGCCAGGTGCGCTTTTGCGCTCGTAGCGTCAAATACGATCTTGATATCATCTCTCCCCAGAATGTCCTGTACCCCGTTAATTGAAGTCTCAAATCCAAGCTTCCTGGCCCGGCGGATTCCCTCAGACTCCACAATTCCAACCATATAGGACATTTCCAGCACGTCGCTGCGCATTACCTTGTACATCAGATCTGATCCGATATTTCCAGGTCCTATAATTGCTACTTTTACTTTTCCCATAAGATAGTCCTCCTGTTAATTTTTCTATTTTAAATCTGTTCCTCAGCAGCGCGGGCCTTTACGCCACCGGCAGATTTCAATAGCTTGTTCGTTATTATAGAACATCG
This sequence comes from uncultured Mediterraneibacter sp., assembly GCA_944384505.1. GTDB lineage: Bacteria > Bacillota > Clostridia > Lachnospirales > Lachnospiraceae > Mediterraneibacter. The sequence goes on along the minus strand of CALWTQ010000005.1, from coordinate 49,436 downwards.
TTCTTGATTTTAGTTATTATTTTTCCCGCCGCAAGGCCAAAAACAGTTTTCCTCTGCCCTTTCCTTCCAGCGGGTATCCTTCTTCAGCCGCTTTGAGCTGATCCATATCCTATTTTTTTCGAGATATTAAGAGCTGTTTTCTGGAGGTCTCCAACCGCCTCCTCGATTTTCTCGTCTGTCAGATATGCGGCGGCGCTCGAAATACTGATTGCGGCAGCCGGCTGCTTTCTGTAATCAAAGATCGGAACCGCCACGCATCTGAGTCCCAGTTCCACCTCTTCATTGTCAACGGCATATCCCCTTTTTTTGATTTTCTCCAGTTCCCCCATTATGTCCTGAACCGAGGTAAGAGTATGCTCTGTAAAAGCTTCCGGCGGCTGTCTCTTCAGGATAAACTCAATATCGGCCGGGCTCATGTTAGCCAGAACAGCTTTCCCTATTCCGGTGCAGTACATGGGAGCCCGCTTGCCGATCTGGGAGAAAATAATCCTTGTATTCAGCCCGTCCACTTTATCTATGTAGACCATTTCCCAGTCCTGGTATATCCCCATATGAACTGTCATCGCAAACTTTCTCGACAACTCCTCCAAATATGGCCTTGCAATTTCTCTCACATCGATCCGGCTCTGGACGATGCTCCCCAGTTCAAAAAGCCGGATTCCCAGCCTGTATTTTTTATTTTCCTGATCCTGTTCCAGGTACCCGGCCTTCATAAGGGTATTAACCAGTCCATAAACCGTACTTTTCCCCAGGCACATCCGCTCCGAAATTTCAGTAATCCCAAGAGACGCCTCCGGACCGTCGAAAAGATCGACAATCTGCAGCGCCCTGTCCACTGACTGTATGATCACGCCCTGTCCTTTCATATGCTCTCCTTCCCCCCGGCAGCAGTTCAGTCCGCAACCCGGTTTTTCAGTTCTCCGATATTCTCAATCACACAGAGTACTTCATCGTGCGCTTTCAGGAACCGGGGCGGGTCAAAGCCCATCCCAACGCCTTCCGGAGTCCCCATAGAGATAATGGTTCCGGGCCGCAGAGTCATTCCTCTGCTCAGTTCACAGATCACATCATCAATATCAAAACAAAGATTCCCTGTATTGTCCGACTGTCTTAATTCACCGTTTACATAACACTGAATATCTAATCTGGGCGGCCAGGCAATTTCATCCTCCGTTACAATCCACGGCCCCATAGGAGTAAAGCCATCCAGACTTTTGCCAAAATACCATTGTTTATGTCTGATCTGCAATTCCCTGGCGCTCACGTCATTTAAAATGGTATAGCCGAAAATGTAATCCCGGCTTTCGCCCTTCTTTACATTTTTTGCTTCCTTCCCAATAATAACCGCCAGTTCCACCTCGTAATCCAAATTGGAAACAAGGCCTTTATAATTTGGAATCTCTTCACCAGTCCCAACTGCACGGTTCACTCGTTTCGAAAAATATACCGGATACTGCGCCTTAAGGTCAAAGGCCTCCTTTTTATACCTGGCAGCCTCCTCAGCATGTTTGGCATAATTCACGCCAAGGCAGATGATATCCTGCTGCGGATATTCTATCGGGGCCAGCAGTTTAACTTCCCCGAGAGCTGTTCCGTCCTCCCGTCCGTCTGCCGCGTCCGCCATCGCCCGGATCGTTTCCTTTGATGCCCGTGCGATCAGGTCATTCATATCATTATACTCATATCCCATGGAGCCGAGCGGTATGATCTTCCCTGTCTTCTCATTTACAATGCCAGGCTGCTTCCTTCTATTCTTATCACAATATAACGCAATTTTCATTTTCCCGTCCCTCCGCAGGTATTGTTCAATATTATAAAACGCTTTTCAATAATATTATACTACTTGCCGTGAAAATTGCAATTCCTTTTTGCATATTGACTGTTTCGCCTTCGCTTTTCACCGCACTAATGTTAAGATATATGATAACAGTTTACAAGAGGGAGAGAATACAAGGATGCCCTCAAAGCAGGCCACCTGCCTGCCACGAGGGCATTTTGCTTTATTTAAGCAGTTTCCAGTATCCTTTACGGTCAGAGCCGACCCATCCTTTTCACAGGCAGAACAGATTTTCTCAACGCCCCGCCCCCAGATGCCATTTCTCCGGGTCTCTGCTGAACAGGAGCATAGCCGCATTGGTCAGATATAAGCCGTTCATCAGATGCAGCTTCTCCATAAGGACATCTTTGGGTTCGTCCAGCACGCTTGGATCAATGCGCCGCTTTTTCGCGGCCCACTGCTTAAAATGCGTTACAATCTCATCGTCCACATCGTTCATCGAAAAAGCCGGGGCGTCGATGGAGCCGTCACCCCCGGATAACACGTATATTTTCTGCCGGAAAGCTTACCAGTTCATGTTCGTCTTTATTCTCCCCCGGCATACCAAGCGAAAGGATCGCTTCCAGCTTATACTCCTCCGGGAATCCCAGCAGTTCCCGGAGATACTCTTCTGTTGTCATCCCGTTTTCTGCCTCTCTGTTTCTCCCCTGTATCCAACAGCTTCCCACTCCTAAAGAAGACGCCGCCAGATGCATATTCGACAGCGCAATCACACAGTCTTCTATCCAGACATCAGATATCAGAGGATTCCCAAGCATCACAATCGCGCAGTCCGCACTTTTTAGCATCTGTCCCGTCCCCACTCTGCAGTTCACCATTTTTCTTAAAACCTCTTCATTTCTGACAACAACAGCCTCCCAGGAAAGCGCTGCCCTGCTCCTGGGCGCCAGAAATCCCGCCTGCAGGATCTTCTCTATTTTGCCTTCTTCAATCTTTTCTCCACTGTACTTTCTTATACTGCGTCTTTTTTGCATTAGATTAATTAATTCCATCTTCCCACTCCTAACGCGTCATCTGTTCTGAAATATCAGATACTATTATCGCATGTTTCCGCCGACATGTCCATTCCACTTATCCGCTGCATTATGTTCGAATCTCATTTCTCATCCTTTTACCGCCCCTGCAGTAATTCCTTCTACATAGTATTTCATAGTAAATGCGAAGAAAATAAATAATGGAATTACTGTCAACGCGAAACCGGCATACAGCGGCCCCCATTGTGGAAGCAGATCAAATTCAGCTTTAAATGCTTTAATGGCAACCGCAATTGTCCATTTACTCGGATCGCTCAGTGTCAAAGACGGCCACAGATAGTCATTCCAGTCGTTCAGAAGCCTCATGATAAATACTGTGCCCATTATCGGCAGAGAAAGCGGCACCGCTACTTTATAATAGATTTTCAGTTCACTTGCCCCGTCAATGCGGGCCGCTTCAAAAATCTCCTCCGGAAGGCCGACAAAAAATCCTCTCAGTACAAATATTGTAAAGGCTTCACCATTGGCAATGGCCGGCAGAGCAACTCCCCAGTATGTATTAAGCAGTCCCATGTCAGCTACCATAACAAATGACGGGATCAGAACAAGGATGTTCGGAATCATCATCAGCGCCAGTATCATATAGTAAAAAAAGTTTTTAAGCGGAAAGCGCAGCCTTGCAAACGCATATGCACTCAGCGATCCTGTGATCAGAACACCCGGTACACTGATTACACAGACGATAATCGTATTCAGGAAGCTGCTTTTCAAATAATTCCATGCAATCCTGAAATTCTCAAAATGCAGTTCCATAGGCGGACCCCAGAAATTGCGAAAAAACTCCGGATTATCTTTAAAAGATGTAAACAGCATAAATATAATCGGATAAAGCATTAAAAATACAAGCAGCAGCAGGCATACATGTATAATCAATTTTGAATGTACTCTTTTTTTCACTCTCCTCACCTCCTGTCTAAGCATCGAAGTCAGTCTGCGACTGCAAACGGTTTGTAAGCATAGTCAACAACATTACCACAATAAACAGGATGATTCCAATTGCGCATGCATACCCGAACCTGGAATTTGAAAACGCAGATAAATACATGTGAAGCGCCGGTACATACGTTGCATATCCCGGTCCGCCGCTGGTCATTACTAATGGAGCTGTAACATTCTGTATACATGCGATAATAGCAAGCACGAGAGCAATTTTAACCTGTCCGATCAAGTATGGGAAATGCATCTTCCTGATTTTCCCCCAGGCGCCAAGTCCATCCATTGTAGCAGATTCCAATACATCTCCCGGAATCGCCTGAAGCCCCGCATAGAACATAAGCATATTAAACGCATGTATCCATGGGAAATTCATGCACATAAGCGCAATCATAGCCGTATTCGGATTTCCAAGCCAGTCCTGGGTAAGATTTCCTAATCCGATCAGCTCAAGAAGACGATTGAACATTCCGATATCCCCGTCATAGATCAGCTGCCAGATCAGCTGATTTACTATTTCAGGAACGACCATAGGAATAATCAAGATTACACGGTAAAAATACTGTCCTCTTTTACTTTTAAGATGAAATATCAGCTCCGCTGCAAAGAGAGGCGGAATAATGCATTGTGCGCAATAAACAATTGTCCAAAGAACAACATTTTTGCAGGACTGCCAGAATACTTCGTCGTGAAAAAGCTGCACAAAATTGTCCACGCCAATAAATACCGGATCCGAAAAACCATTCCATCTCGTGAAAGCATAAAAAAATGATGACAACGCCGGATAATATTTAAATACCCCTAAAAAGATAAATGTCGGCACAATCATAAGAAATCCCATAATTGCCTGCGAACGGTACGGTGATTTTTTTCGCTTCACCGCTCTTTTGCTGTTAATCACTTCATTCATTTAACAGCTCCCTCCTTCCTGCTGCACTTTTCCGTATATCTGTTTTATACGACAAATATAACAAAATCTATTAAAAATTCCTTTATTTGTTTTGCTTACTTTATGCAGGTTTTTGACCATCTCTCGCACCTGTTCTGTACTGCAGTCATACAGATTTTCCTTGCTGCAAATTTATAACTTCTTTGTCTTCTCTAAAAGCTGATTTTTCATCCAGACCGTCTTTACAAGCCCATCGCCTTCCCTGCTGAGAATTTCATACAGTTTTTTTCTCATTTCTGAAACAAGCTCTTTATTTTCTTTGTTATATATTAGATTGTGAAGTTCTCCCGGATCTTCCTGCAGGTTATATAGTTCATCGATATCCGTTGTATTCCATATATACTTCCATTTTTTATTGCGTATCATGCGCTGTGTATAGAGACCAAACTGCTGCCCATTATACGTTGAAACTACTTCCTCTCTCCAGCCTTCTGTCTGTTCGTTCTTTAGCAGAGGCAATAAAGATTTTCCGTCTATTTCTGAGAGCTTCTTTCCTCCGCAGATATCCAATATGGTAGGTCCAATATCCAGGCAGTTCATAACAAATCTTTTTTCTCTCCTATGCTGCGGCAAGACTCCCGGCCATGCAGCAATGAATGGAACATGCACAACATCGTCATACATAACATAATGCTTATCCATCATGCGGTGACTTCCGCATAAATCCCCATGGTCAGCTGTGATTAAAATCAATGTTTTCTGAGTCTGCCCGGTCTCTTCCAAAGCCGCAAGGATACGACCTATCGCATCATCCACTTGAGAGATAATCGCATAATACCTTGCAGCAACAGGCACCCAGTCTTCCCATGTCATTTCTTCCAGTCCCCAGTTATATATCTGCTGCTTTTGGATGTATGGTTTGTTTAAAAACGTTTCTTCAAACCCCTCCCATTTTGGAATGTCTTTTTCTTCATATAGTTCTGCAAACTCTTTACATGGCCGGCACGGCAGATGGGGTTCCGGGAAATCCACTCGTATATGCCACGGTCTGCTATCTTGAGAAAATTTTTCAAGCTTTTCTATTGCCAAAGCGGACAGCCAATGCGTCCGGGAATGTTCTACCGGTATAGGATCTATTTCACCCATAAACTCATTTTTATAAGAATGCCCAGGGAATACGCGGCTGCGATATTCCACATATTCCACATCATCTGTAAAATAATCATAGCCAAAATCAATCGGAGTATGTTCCGGCGACACATGCCACTTTCCTATATACGCCATCCGATATCCCATTTTCTTCAATTCTCTTGTCCAAAATTCACCCTCATCAGACAGCCAGGGAGTTTTTAAACAGATTTCATAATTCCACAGCAGTCCATCTCGTTCCGGCCGCCTTGATGTCAGCATGGACTGACGCGCCGGACAGCAGAGAGGCTGCGGAGAATATGCATGTTCAAAAAATGTTCCCATTGCGGCAGCTCGATCCATATTAGGCGTTTTTACAGGATATCTCCCTGCATAACCGATACAGTCATAACGCAGCTGATCCATCACTATCATTAAAATATTCGGTTTCATATACACCTCCCTGACCCAAACGCCAGTCTGCTCTTATCTCCATTTCAATACAGGATTCTCTTTTAATCCATAGTCGATCGTATCATATTCCCAGCTGGCCGGCCTTCCGTAAACGGGGGCTTCTTTCCACGCTCCCGGCCACGCAGAATTTCGAATTTTTTCATGTGTATGAAACGGGCCAAACACATTTTTGAGAGAACAAGAAAGCTCTATCCGCAAACGATTTTCCCCTTCCTTCACCCACGGAGTAATATTCAGTTCGTCTCCCATCCCGATTCCCGGTCCTCCGGCATAATTTTCATTTACATACAGACTCAAGGCAGATGCCTCATAGTCTCCAATCGCAGCCCCATAATATTCTGCCTTTTCGTCTTTACGGACAAAAAAACGATAGTCATATTGAATTCTTCCTCCATAAAACACAACTCCCTGATCTTTTAATCCACCTATTTTTAACGTTTTTGCTTTTTTCAAAAGAAAATGCCCCTGTTGTGTATCAACGGAAAAATTTCCTATGATATAGACTGGCTGAATTTCCATCATCAGATTAAATGGTTCACCTTTTATAAGGATCTCGTTTTGTCCGCATACCGCGCACCCGCTGATATCCAGCATCCCAAATTCCTTATCCAGCCAGATATTATTCTTATCCCACGTCAAAGTGCGTCCATTCACACTGATGTCATATAGCTCAGGATGCTCGCAGACAAGAAATAGCCTTTCAATCATCTGGCAGATTTCAAATGAAAACTTCATTGTAAACCCCGAACCCGCCTCAAAATTATCTCTGTCCACATACCGGCGTTTAAACTGTACTGCCATATCCCAAGGATTCTGTTCCATACCGCATGAATGATACGCCTTTTCCGCTGCGGCCATTACATAAATATCCTTATATACTTTATTTCGCAGATGTAACTCTCCATAATCCAGCACCAGAACATTATCCGACTTTAAATGAATGCCTTCCGGTTCCAGTTCCTTTGCGTTTATATTCGGCCGCAGGAGCGCCTGTTCCTCAACTTTATTCTTCGATGCCAGGCTGAATTCTGTATTTTCTTCCATCCAGTACAGCACAATCAATTCATATGGGTTTAATTCTATTCTTGTTTCCCCTGATATCTGTATAAAACGCTCTGTTTTTTCTCCTGTAAAAAGATTAATTTCCCATATTTTTGTTCCAGGCAGTCCCACTGTACAGCTTCTCTTTTTAGGTGTGCTGTTAGACAAGCACAGAAGGTGTTCTGATGATTCCAGCACTTTATAATTGCATTCTATTCCCTCTCCGTAAACCGGAAATATTTTCCATCCCCCTCTATCTATCTCGCCAAGCAGCTCTTCCTGATTTACATGCTCTGCATTCCACTTAAGAGGCCTGCAGGCTTCCCCGTCTATAAATCCAGGCAGTTCCCCTGTATAGATCACTCTCACGCCTGCGCGCACGGCTTTCTCAATCAAGTCAGCCGTAGATGACAGTATATTTCTCATTTCTGACGGAATCACAATACAGTTATATAATACTTGCCCTACTCTGAGTTCAGATCCCTCTATCTTCCCATGACGCTGAAGAATAAATTCGTCCCCCAGATCAAACCCTGTCTGCCTCTCATTCAGCAACTGAAGAAATTCTATAAAGGTTTTCACCGGATCATCTTCTGGAATATCGCTATATTTCCAGAGAATATCTCCTTTTTGCTGTGCCGGATATTTCATAAACCAGCTTGTCACAGGATTCAGAATCAACATCCTATGATCATTACTGCCCTGAGACATTAAGTATGAAAGTCTTGCATAGTACTCTGACAGATGCTTATATTCTTCCCACCATGGCTCTCTGAAATCGAATGACTGCGGGTGTTCATGTTTCCGTATTCCGGTCAGTGAATGCAGCCAAAGATGCTGGTTAAAAAAGTTAATCCCGTGGATCGCGAGCCAGTCCCCTATTCTCTTAAAATCCGAAATAGATGCATCCCATCCCCCGGCTCCATAGCACTCGCAGAGCAGACGTTCCTTTCCGAACTGCCGCCCTGCACTTTCCAGTTCCTTCACACTGATCAACATCGGCGTTTTCCCATCTTCTTTAAGCATATGACTCATCAACATATCAATTCCAGGCCACTGCATATACTCATACATAGACATAACAGCCGGAGCGCAGCCTCCCCAGGGGTATGGCCAGTGCTCATCAAGAAAATGTCCCGTCCAGGCTATATTATGTTCTTCGCACCATTTGGAAACCGGACTTGCGAAGTTTTCTGCCCATAGTTCCCGCAGTGTACAGTAATAATCAAATCTTACCTTGCCCGCCGGACGTCCTTCCGGCGTTTTTTCCATATCTAAGGGAATGCACACCATATTATCCTCAAATGTATAGCCCCTTCTCCTATAAAATTCGGAAGCGAAAAAGCGGCTGAACGGAAAGGCCATGGGATCTTCCAGCCATACATTTCCCGGAGTAATTCCCGGTTCGTCAGAAAAAATAGCCGGGATGCTCCTGCCGAATTCTGTTTGGAATTGTTTGCTATATTCATTATAAGTACAGTCGAGCAAAGCTTTTGTAACTTCCGGACGCAGGATATCCGTATTCGGAAATCCCGCAAACCAGGCACTTGCATATGGTGTTTCCATACTGATTCCAATATAAATGCATTCTGAGGAAGCTCTGCCGGGCTCCGAAAGCTCCTGCTCCGTAATCTCTTCCGAAATTCTTATAGATCCTGAAATTCGCTCTGCTTTGTAAAGCCGGATCATCTTTCGCGTCTCTTCCGGGATCACCGGATCCGTCTGAAAATTCTGCAGTGACTCATACGTTTCAAAAAGTCTGACCTTTACAGAACGAGCAGCGCAGTCCGGGAGCTGGCTGATTATATGTCCCCCTGCATACCCTGTCGGATACGTATTCTCATCATATATATACAGCATCAGTCCTTCCTTTTTGGCAGACTTCAATGCTATTTCCCACAATTCGAACCATTCATCAGATAAATATTCATTCGTCAGCCCCGGACGCGGATGCACAAATGCTCCTCCGAATCCAGCCTTCTTTATCTCTCTAATTGTTTCTTCTATATCTTCTTTTGTCATCTTCCCGTTCCATGCCCAAAAAGGCGCTGTCCGGAAAATCGGATCCGGATTCTTTATTTTTTCCTCTTCCAGTAGTTTTTTCACATTTACCTCCCTGCCGCTCCAGAACATAGGCAGCCACATTTTTATCAATTCAAAAAGTTGAGATCCCATCCCAGCATCATTGCTGTGCACGGTCTGAGATCTCAACTCAATTAAATCATTTTATTCAAAATCAAGGCAGCTTTACTTTAAATACTGATCAATGTCCCAATCAGGATTTTCTTCTATTTTTATATTAACTTCCTGCTCTACTGTTTCCGAAAGCGTGGAAATAACTTCATCCATTGTCACTTCTCCGAGCATATACTGATGAAGGTTACGGAACATGGTATCAGAAAGGGTTCCTGTTAATCCCTGTCCTCCATCATATATTGTATAATCACCATTCAGATTGTCCAGCATGTGTTCATTTTCCGGCAGAGGCGTTGAACCTTCAATGGTCGGGCAGTATGAACCATATTCATTTACGATTTCAGAACACCGTGACGGCTCTGTAATATACATCAGCCAGTCCATAACAACTTCTAACTTCTCATCACTCATTGTTGAGTTTGAGTCCGCGTTGCTCACACAGTACTGGAAGCTTCCGGTCGGTCCGCCGACTGCTCCTGACGTAACTGCATTTGTAGTATATGGCGGAAGTGTGTTCTCTGTTGGTGTCGGGAATGGGAAAGAGCCAAATTCAAAATCTACCTCTGCATCCGCCATTTTTTTCGGCAGCCAGCTTCCTGTCCAGTACATCGCAACTTCTTCCATCATAAATTTTCTTTCGAGATCTGATTTAGATGCCCAACTATCGTTCAGATACGGCACCAGATCCTTTAACGCTTCAAAGTAGGACAAATATTTGCCGTCATCTACGCTGACTACACCATTTTTAAGAGCGAGCGCTTTCTCCATATCATTGATTCCCGCTACACCGTCCACATCAATTTCATCCATCTGATCAACATAGCAGTTAGAAAGGAACACCCTGTTTGTCCATGATACAGAATAAGTATCATCCTGTGCCATTGACCATGCCAACGGGGTAAATCCCGCATCCTTTAATTTCTGGCATACATCTATAAACTCTTCCCAGTTCTCTGGCGTTTCAGTAATGCCAGCCTCTTCAAACATTCTTGCGTTGTAATAGATACCTGTTTCTACATAGTCGCCGCTTACAGTATAATAATTGCCGTTGCCTTTCTGCATCATTTCCATTACAGTATCATTGAATGTTTCGCCCCATGTTTTTCCTTCTACATATGGATCTTCTTTTTCAAAATACTCATTCAGCGGAGTAAAAATATCAGTTGAAATCTGAGTACCTATGGCATCATAATTTAAAAATGTAATGTCTGGCATTGTTTTTGCCGCTGCCTGAGTCATCACATATTCATTCATTACCGTATCTCCCGGCAGTTCAACAAATTTGATCGTAACGCCCGGATGTGCTTCTTCATATTCATCTGCATACTCCTGCAGTTTTGTAGGCGGATTCGGATTAATCTCATCCGGTTCAGATGGCGTATATTCCTTTGCAAAAAAAGTAATTTCTCCTGTCCACTCTCCACTATCAGATACTTCACCTTTTCCCGATCCATTAGACGAGCACCCGGTCACTAACGTTGCCAGCATGCCAGCAGCTAATAAAAAGGATAATACTTTCTTACTTCGCATTTCAGAAACCTCCTCATTTAAAATTTAGAATCTCTAAACATTCACCGTATACCGTGTTCGTTTACTTGAGTATTATTATAGTCTCTTCTCTTTTTTTAATCTTCTAGCCATTTGCCATTTTATTTATTTTTTTTGACATTTTCATTCTTCCATTGTAAATTTTTATCCATTTCTCTTCAAATCACATATCTTTCCAGTTATTTTTGACAAAAAAAGCGGCCATTTTAGGCTTCCTGTCTCTTGTAAATATCCCCTTTCTGTTTCCATTTATTCTGTGAAGCGCTTCCGCGGTCTGAAAGTCCGCCAGATTCCATATATGCTCTCCCACAATAAATTCAAATTTTCTAAATACTTCCATTGTCTTTTTAAGGAACTCCATCTGATACTCCTCGCTCCACTGTACAGCCGGAAGTTCATGCATTCCTGTAATCGCATCTGCTCCAAATTCCGAAATTAAAACCGGTTTTCCGGTTTCTCTCCACAGCTCAAGCTCATCTTGCAAATGCCGCATCGCACAATCAATGTCTATGCCTGCTTCGAAATACCATCCATTATATTTATTTAGCATAACAACGTCACACAAGTCCCAGTATATGCAGTCTCTTCCTACTGATGTATGAATTGTAAAACTTCCTGGCCGTTTTTGCGGATCTGCTTTTTTTGCCGTTTTGAATACTGTATTGTAATAGTCTTCCGCACCTGTATCTGAACAATCCGGCTCATTCATAAGTGACCACATGATAATACAGGGATGGTTTTTATCTCTGGCAATCATATGTTCTATATGTTTTACATGGTTCTCTCTTCCCTGCAGTCTGACTTCCTGGTTCCCAAAATAGCGCCCGGAAGAGTCACAGGATGGATCCAGCCAGTTTCCGTCAAAATCCTGCATCCCCACTGCTGCTGTTTCTCCAATTACGAGAAACCCTTCTTTATCTGCCATCTGCAGGACCTCTTCACTATAGGGATAATGAGAAGTTCGAAACGAATTAGCTCCGCACCATTTCATCAGCTCAAAGTCCTTCTTCTGGACAACACTGTTATAGGCGCGTCCGCTGAACGGAGCGTCTTCATGCCTGCCAAAACCTTTTAAATATATCTCCTTATTATTTAAAAGCAGCTTCTGATTTTTTATTTCAACAGTCCGGACTCCTATCATTTGCTCATACTCATCGACGCATCTGTGTTTTTCATTCAACATCCGAACTTGAAATCTATATAAATTCCCCTGATGAATTTCCCAGAGCTTAGCATCTTCAATAACAGCTCTCCCTCTTTTCCCGCAACAGAAGGATACCATCTTGTCCTCGCAGTTATAAATTCTGATTTCCATTTGGCTGTTTTTCCCGAGGGAGATAATTTCATAGTCTACATATCCGCAAGTCCTGCCTTCCAGTATTTCAAAAGATGTCTGTATATTAATATCTTCTATTCTGTCTCTTGGCAGCGCCATCAGTTTTACCGGCCTGTGTATCCCTGCATAATGAAAAAAATCAAAATTAGGAATAACCCGCTTTCTCCCATTATTGTTTTCTTCTGTTTTCCCAACCGGAAGTGATATTTCTGACAGTTCGTTATTTGCTCTTACTACCAGACAGGATTTTTCACCGAATATTACAGCATCATTAATGATACATTCAAAAGGGAGAAATCCTCCTGTGTGTATTCCCATAGATATCCCGTTAACAAAAATTTCCGCTGTGTGCCCTACTCCCCCAAATCTAAGGACAACATCCTTTTCCCGCCACTCTTCAGGAATGAAAAAATCTGTAGAATACCATACGTCCCCGGCATATTCTTTTTTATATTTCTCTGTATACAGTTCGTTATAACATGCCGGAACCGGCATAAGCTCATATCGCAAAAGCCCTTCAGAAAAATCCTTTTTTTCTTCTTTATTTTCCCAGTCAGCCCAGAACTTCCACAGGCCGCACAGATCCTGCACCTGGCGAGTAGAGGAGGCAAACGGGTATAATATAGATTCTCTCATAACTTTTCTCCTGTTCAGTCAATCTCTGGTTCACCAAAAAACTCCTCGTTAAGTGTAACTCCAAACTCCTCTGCAATCGCCCGCAGATTATCATCTGTAATCGTCTGCCGGACACGTCCCTGACCGCTGGACATAACCAGATTATAGATCTGTGCCGACTTTTCAACAGTATGCATCAATCCAAAAGTCGTATCAAAATCCGGCCCGGAACAAAACAAACCATGATGTGCCCAGACAGCCACATCATATTTCTCCATAACTTGAGAAGTTGCCCGCGCAATTTCTGTTCCTCCTGGCACCATCCAGGGTACTACTCCTACGCCATCAGGAAATACAACTGGGCATTCCGTAGCTGACTTCCAGAGAGCACGGGTAAACTCCCGCGCACTCAAGGGCAGAATATAGGTCATGGCAATAAGATTTGGGGGATGAGCATGGTAAATTACCCGGCATTTTCCGTTTGTAACCTTTGACCTGACAGAATGATTCATAAAGTGGCTTGGGAATTCACTGGTCGGCTTTGCATTTCCTTCCAGCCCCCAGACAATCCGCCAGGAATCCGCCCTGTCGTTAATCTCCACGATGCCAATAGAATGTTCCGGATCCAAAATAACATTACGAAAAAATTTCCCACTTCCTGTAGTAATGAAATATTCACCGGCGAGATTAATCCCGGAAACCCCCATATCAATCCAGGGCCCTGGCTTCTGAAAATACGGACGGCATTCCTCCACCTCTTCCGGTTTCATACGGTAAGTTAAATTCCCGCCGTTACGTTCATGCCAGCCCTGAAGCCAGCCATCATTACACATACGGATATAATCTTGTATTACTTTGACATCCAAGATACTCATCTATTTTCTCCTTATTAATACATCATTCTCATATTTTTTAACTTTTTCAAACCATTCTCTATCTGCAGGTACACCGCATTCTTTACAGTACTGTTCCCAAATCTCACCAAACGGCATAGTTTTCATTTCTTCCTGCATAACCATTATCTCTGTCCAGTTATCTGCATTCTGCAGTTCGGTCAGATCTGGATTAACGAGAGCCATCAGCAGCGCTTTTTGAATATTGCGTGTTCCGACTGTCCATGCGGAAATTCTGTTAACCGAGGCGTCAAAGAAATCCAGTGCTATGTTCACTCTTCCATCCAGCCCGCCACACCGCACAATTTCTTTGCAAATCTCCCTAGTTTCATCATCCAAAAGCACTACGTGATCCGAATCCCATCGTACCGGTCTGGTAATATGCAGCGCGATTTCCGGGAAGAAGGTTAACAACGCAGAAATCTTATCAGACACCATTTCCGTGGGATGGAAATGGCCATTGTCCATCAACGGAATGCATTTATCCATATTGAACGCCGCATAACTAAGCGCAAATTCAGCGCTTCCCACGGTGTATGCCTCTACTCCAATGCCAAAAACCTTACTTTCTATACATGGTTTGACCTGAGTAAAATCATATGGCTCAGAAAGTATTTCATTAATAGACTCCCGATAGCGGATACGTGGCTCCAGCCGGTTTGCCGGAATATCCTTAAACCCGTCTCCTGTCCAAATATTCATAATGCAGGGCTGCCCTAATTCATCCGCTATGTACTGACTGATACGAATACATGCCTTCCCATGTTCAATCCAGAACTTCCTGGTTTTTTCATTAGCACTGGACAACGTCTGTGGGTCACACATAGGGTGAGAAAAGAATGTAGGATTAAAGTCACATCCCAGCCCCCGTTCTTTGCAAAAAGTTACCCACTTAGCAAAATGCCTGGGTTCTAATCTGTTCCTGTCAACCCATGGGTTCTCCTCGTTAAAAACAGCGTAAGAAGCATGAAGATTCAGCTTTTTAGTTCCGGGGCACAAAGCAAGGACGAAATCAATATCGTCCATTAGCTCTTCCGGAGTCCTTGCCCGCCCCGGATAATTTCCCGTGGTCTGTATTCCACCGGTAAGCGGCTTATTCGGATCTGTATCAAATCCCCGGACATCATCGCCCTGCCAGCAATGCAAAGAGACGGGAACCTTTCTCAAACATTTAATTGCCGCGTCAGTGTCAACTCCCAATGCCGCATATTTTTTCTTTGCCTCAATATAACTCATTTGATTACCTCCATTTGAATTTTCAGATTTCCCAAAGCAGTTGCTTCAATTGGCAGAGCAATCACTTCTTTTCCTACAGCTTCCTGTGTAAGACGGTTAAGAAATTGATTTTTCGCTCCTCCGCCCACAATGTACAGTCTCTCATAGTTCATCCCTGTATTTCTCTCCAGCTCCTCGAGACTCTGCCGATAGCTCGCGGCCAGGGAACGGTAGGCACAGCTGAAATAGTCCCCGATGGTTTTCAACGCATGATTCGCTGCTTTATCAAATGCCTCTTTCATGCTGTATGGTGCCAGAAAATCCGAAGTATTTACATTGGCGGTCACTCTGTTTTGACTTTTCTCAGCCAATTTTACAATTTCCTCGAAAGCCAGATCCGGGCAAAGCTCCTGTTTTAGTCTGTTTACCACCCACAGTCCCATAATATTCTTTTGATACCGGTTATACCCTACACCCCCTTCATTAGAATAGTTTGCCTTTTCGCTTTCTATATTTGTAATGGGTTCAGGAGTTTTTACACCAAGCAGTGACCATGTGCCGGAAGAAATATACGGGCAATTTCCTTCCATGGGAATCCCTTCTACTGCAGAACCGGTATCATGTGTAGCGCAAAAAGTAACTTGCGTATTTCCCCCAGCCTCTTGAACGATTTCAGGCAGTAATTTTCCCAAAACTGTACCGGGCCGGCTTAGTCTGGGAAAAAGACGTTCTGGTAATCCCAATGTATTTATTATCTCCTTGTCGAATTCATGCGTATCTGCGTTTACCATTCCTGTTGTAGTTGCATTAGTAAACTCCTTCGCTTTCACACCACAAAGCTTCCAGCTAAGATATTCCGGCATCATAAGAAAATCTGCTGCATCCTTCAATCGTCCATTCTCCAGATCATCGTAAAGCTGATAAATGGAATTAAACGGCTGAAACTGGCACCCGGTGCGGTGATATAGCTCCGAAAACGGAATTTTCCCATGCACTTCTTTCACGGCTTCTTCTGTTCGGCAGTCTCGGTAAGCATACGCAGGCCATATCTCTTCATTGTTTTTCAGCAGGACGTAATCAACGCCCCATGTATCAACAGCCAGACTTTCGATCTCTTGAAACTCCGTAAAAACCGCTCTGATCCCGTTTTTAACTTCCTGAAATATTCCTTCTGCATCCCATCCCAGATGTCCATCTGTCATCTGTATCTCATTTTGAAAACGATAGATTTCTTTTGTATTTATCTTTCCATTCTCGCGCCATCCTACAATATGTCGTCCGGAAGATGCGCCGATATCAATCGCAAGATAATATTTTTTCATCTGATTTCTCCTCTTTGCTTAACCTATCCAGCCGGATTCGTCAGTCCGCTTTTCATAACACGATAATATACAGCCAGGAGCAGAACCGAAGCCATAACCCACGCCACTGGCGCGGCCATGCAGACTCCGAAGTAGCTTTCGGCCTCCGCCGCCATCCCCGATACTATGGCTCTGCCCACAAGCTCCGCGGCACCCGCCAGCATTGGCAGAATGCCATACCCCAGCCCCTGCAGTCCGCTTCTGTATATGCAGACAATTCCAAGAGGTATCATGAACACACCCACGCATTTCAGGTAAATATCAACAAGTCCCTCGATCTGCGGCACATCTTCCGAGACAAAAAGAACAGTCATATATTTTCCGAATAAAAATAACACGCTTCCCACAACCACTGAGTAAATGACTGCTGTCACTGTGCATACCTTAAAGCCGAAACGGATACGTGGCACATCTCCTTTCCCAAGATTCTGCGCGCCGTATGTGGCGATTGCAGTTCCCAGGGCGCCATAGATCTGGTTCACGAGCTGCTCAATTTTACCGGCCGCAGTAAACGCAGCCACAAAGGTGGAACCCAGCATGTTAAGCGAAATCTGAACAAGAAACGTTCCGATCGCCGTAATGGAAAACTGGAATGCCATCGGCAGTCCGATTCCAAGCTGGATCCTGCAGATTCCTTTCCTCGGCTTCCAGTCGTCACGCTCCATCTTAAGAACAGGGACCCTTCGCATAATGTATAACAGAGTCATAACGCCGGATACCGCCTGGGAAACGACAGTCGCAGCAGCCGCTCCCGCGACGCCCATCCCCGCCCCCGCGACCAGTGCGATATCCAGCACGATATTCAGAGCGGCACACAATGTCAGAAAATACAGCGGGATCCTGCTGTTGCCCAGAGCGCGAAGAATGCTTGTAAGAAAAGCGTAGAGTATCTGGGCCAGTATTCCCGCACTGATAATCACGCTGTACGAATAGGTGTCCTGAAAAATATCCTCCGGAGTATTCATCAGATGCAGCAGCGGCTCCATAAAAACAATAAGCACTGCCGTAAGCAGACTTCCGATCACGGCCAGAAGCGCCGATGCTGTCCCAACTGTCTGCCGGACAGCCTTCATGTCTCCCACTCCGAATTTCTGAGCCGTCAGAACGGTAAATCCCGTTGTCAGCCCTGATACAAAACCATAAATAAGGAACATAATATTTCCGGCGTTCCCCACTGCCGCAAGCGCCCCTGTACCGACAAACTTACCGACAATTACAGCATCGGCCATATTATAGAACTGCTGGAATACATTCCCGATGAAAACCGGTATTGTAAAAAAGACAATAATTTTCACCGGGCTGCCTGCAGTCATATTGTTCTGTACATCTTTCATAGCATTCCTTTATAGTCTCTTGATTCTTAACGGAAAATCAGTGAAACAAGAACCCTTCTCCGATCCGGTTCACAGCCAGTACCTCCAGAGCCCTCTGCGCCGCACTGTCCTCATCCAGATACTGTACTTTCATAAGGTGATACGCCACGGCCGCAAAGTGTCCTGCCATCTCAATATCCTCCGGCACATTTCCCTCTGTGACCAGCCGTCCCTTCTGATATAGGGGGAGAATTGCCGGCACTGCGCTGTACCAGCCGATATTGCCGATCACCTGGTCCTGCCGCCGGATCTCTTCCTCCAGAACCGCCGGTTCTGACTCATCCGGAACCGCCGGTTCCCACACAGGCTCCGCCGATTCTTTCTCGTCTTTTTCAAAATATTCCATCCTGTATCCAATCTGGAAATGATATCCCAGGCTCTTAAGGACACTGTCCGCCGCCGGATTGACTCCCAGCCACGCTCCCCACAGCCAGCTGAACACGTCCGGTTTCTTTCCGAGTTTTTCGACAATCCGCTCATGAGCATGAACGACCTCGTATTGAATCGTATCTTCGGGCGTCTTGTCCGTAAGAGGATAATGGGTCGCGGAGTGATTTACAATCACATGGTTCTCGCTGATCCTTGCAGCTTCTTCCCAGTCCATCGCGTATCTTCCGTCTGCATACTCCCCGGGCATCCACTGCATGCGGTAAGGGAGAAGCACGCCCTCCTGCCGGGCGGCCGGCGCATCCAGGAAGTCCGTAACCAGCAGATACCACGCTTTCATCCCCCGTTCCTCCAGGAGGCGCCACAGGACGTCATAATTATTCCGGTATCCGTCAAATACCCCTATTACAATAGAAGGGCGTTCCCCTCTGGCAGCGCCCCCTAAATAATTTTTCACTTCTTCCGGACATACCGTTTTGTAATGTTCATTCATATAATCCAGTTGTTTCTCATACAGTTTTTCATTCAGCTTCGGCGTATTGTGATAGTGAAGCGTTCTCTGATAACATCCATGCTTCAGCCATGTATAAATTCTGTCAATGCTCCCGCCCGTCTTCATACCGCGCACGCCTTCCTTTCTGACAGACTGTCGGCCAGATCCTCCAATTCGCTCTCATACAGAGAAGAAGTAAATCCCCCCAGCGCCATGGTGGACTTAGCACCGCAGAGCTGTCCATACATTATACAGTCTTCCAGCGTTTCTCCGCGGATCACACCATAAGTAAATCCCGCAACAAAATTGTCCCCGGCTCCAGTGGTATCCACTGTTTTCCCCAGGTCAACTGCAGGATACCGGATCACCTCAGAGCCGTTCCATGCAATCACCCCGTCGCTCCCCAGTTTTACCACACAGTTAGGCGCGTATTCCTTTAGTTTTATAATCACATCTTCCGGCTCTCTTTCTCCTGTGATCATCCTTGCCTCCGCCAGATTGGGAAGGAAATAATCACAGTTCTCGATCTGACGGCGCAGGCTTTTGGATACAAGCAGTTTCTCATCCCAGCAGCAGTCCAGAATCACCTTCGTCCCCTTCATACGGAGTTTTTTCATCAGATCCAGGTAATTCTTTTTGTCTGTCATTCCAAACACCGCTGATTTCATGGGGATCTCATCCGCGATCTCCTCAATATACTGCTCCAGTTCATCTTCTTTGGAATCATCAGCATAAGAGACAAACGCCCGGTCCTCTCCAAAATTCAGCACCACAGAAGCCTGTGGATAAGGCTGGTCTGCTTTCAGGAAGAGCCGGGTGTCCAGCCCCTCCTCAACAGCCACGTTATAGATATAAGTTCCAAAGATATCATTTCCGCAGATACACGGAATTCCCGTTTTCATATTCAGCCGGGTCGCGGCGGCGGCCACGTTAAATGCGCCCCCCACTGTGATCTTCATCTGCTTTGCCCAGATCTCTTCCCCCGGATTCGGAAGGCGCTCCACTCCGGAAAAGATCAGGTCGCAGCATACTCCGCCAAATACTACCAGATCAAATTTTTCTCTCATATGTTCTGATTCCCCCTCACTTCCAGTCTCCAAGATATTCACTGTGGACTTTCTGATAGTTTAATACCAGTTCCTTTGCCAGAGAATATGAACCCACAAGCGGATGCTCCATCAGAGCCATGTAGGCAAGCTCCAGGGATTTCTCTCTGACAGCCTCAACAGTTCTGCGCTCATACAGTTTCACCTGCTGCATAAGAAGGCGGTTTGCCTCCGGCACTTCATCTATTTTCACCGGCTTTGCTCCGTCCTTATCCACATTGCACGTGATCTCCACAATATCGTCATCCCTCATAAAGTCAATGGCTCCCTTATTGGGAACATTGATCGCCAGGTCAATTGGACGGTTATTTGTCTTCGCGTCAATATAGTTGAGCGCGACGCCGGCATATCCTTCCAGAAGTTCGATCTTCTCTCCGGACGCATGGATCCCGCTGATCCCAAGATGTTCCAGATCAAGAGGGATCCTCTTCACGTGCCGCCCGCCAAGCTCCACAGACATATAAGCGTCGTTGCGCGCATCCATCACTTCATTGTAAACTCTGAATGCTTCCGCGGGATTCTTCTCAACATCAATCTTCCTGAGCCGTTCCAGCATCTCCGTATTCAATTTCAGGATTGTCTCTCCTCTTGTCAGCGGCGCCTTTAAAATATTTCTCAAAGCTCTCTCTCTGTGATAATAGTAGTACAGATATCCATTTGGCAGTGCGTTAATTCTCCTGATAAGGTCACGGTCATAGTAGAGGAAATCGTGATAATGCTCGATAAAATCATCATTGCTCATCAGTGTGTCAAATATATCTGTTCCGTTTAGCTTAACCTGATCGGCCCAGGTCAGATGGTTCAGGCCATAAAGCCGGATATACAGATCAGACGCATTCACATTCAGCGCTTTCGCCAGTTCGATCTTCACGCCCGTCGCATTGTCGCAGATTCCTATCGCATTGTCATAGCCTTCCGCATAAAGCGCCTGTGTAACCAGTCCCGCCGGATTCGTAAAGTTAAAAACCGTGGCATGATTGCTCTTTTCTTCAATGATCCTCATGTACTCTTTCATGACCGGGATCGTACGAAGCGCATAAGAAAATCCTCCCGGCCCTGTAGTCTCCTGCCCGATCACTCCCAGATCAAGAGCGGTTCTCTCATCCTTTACACGGCCCTCATCTCCGCCCACCCGGATGGCTGTCACAACATAATCCACATCACGCACAGCGTCTTCAATAGAATTCGTCAGGACGATCTTAAGATATTCCGTCTCCCTGACTGCATATTTCGCTATATTCCCAAAAATGTGAAGTTTCTCCGGATTTATATCCATCAGACGCAGTTCGTCAATCCCGGCTTTATCCGCATATTTCGCAAGAGACTGGCAGAAAAATACTGTTCTGACGCCGCCTCCGCCAATCAAAGCCATTTTCATGTTTTCTTACCTCCTGAAGATCATTCATTTTGATAATTCTACTATAACCCTGTTCCTGCCAATATACTTTAAGGGGTTTGCCGGCTTCTTTATGTTTTTTGACGTAACGGAATATCTCCTGACAGGAGTCCCGCGTTTTTATTTGACAGGAAGTTTCCTATTAAGCAAAAGAATGGGCACGCTATTCAAACGTACCCATTCTTTTACTACGAACTGATATAAGCTTTGCCAAATGAAAAACTCGGAGCTTATTCTTCTATGCCCTCACTTTCAAGAAATTGTGCCGCTGTCATACATTTGGGATGTTCCATGTCCAGACTGAGAAAGTCTTTGTCGCCAGTAAGAATTATATCCACATCAGACACGATAGCTGCATTTAAAATTGGCTGATCCTTTGCATCGCGTATCAATTTCTCCGCATGGTCTACTGCAGGAATTAGCTCATAGGACATCTCCGCAAGAAGCACTTCTGCATCCGGAAGATATCGCGGCGCTTTCCGCCCGAGAATCTCTCGCAACTCCGCAATATTTCGGTCACACAAAACAATTTCATGATTGTCTGCGATGTAGAGTAAAGTCCTTGCCGGTTTGGAACGCGGAAACACCAATGCGGAAAACAGGATGTTCGTGTCTACCAATATCCGCATTTTACCTCTCCTTCCCGTAGCGCACTTCGTTTACAAGCTCCTGAATGTCAGCTTCGCCGGACACGCCCAGCTCTTCAGCAGCTCCGATAAAGGCCGTCTGCGCTTTTCGGATGGCCGAAGCAGAAGCGTTACTCACAACGATCTCTCCATTTTGATTTTGGATGAAAAGAATTTTATCGCCGGATTTCAAACCAAGCTGCCGCCTGATCTCGACCGGTACAGTGATTTGCCCGTTTGCAGAGATTTTCGCCAAGTTCATACAAGTCATCCTTTCTATTCTTTATAATTCAAGTTTTCTTTATCTATATTTTTATTATATCTCATATACCGGGAAAAGTTAACACTCGCACGGTCAAAAACAATGCCTGCCTGTGAACTTTCTTTGAATTTGATTAAAAATTCCCCTTCACTTTATTTCTAAACTCCTTCGGGCTGACCCCTGTCTCTTTTTTAAACATGGCATTAAAATGTGTAATATTGTTATACCCTACTTCCGTGGCAATCTCTGTGATCAGCATATCCGTATCCCGCAGAAGTGTTCTTGCCTCCCGGATTCTCCTGTTGGCGATGAATTTCACCATGGAATATCCTGTCTCTTTTTTAAATTCCCGGCTCAAATAGGACTGGTTCACATACAGCTTTTCCGCCAGCTCCCCCAGCACGATATCTTCCCTGTAGTGCTGATCCACATAGTTGAGCACCTCGGATATAATCCTTTTATGCTTCACCTTCTCGCTCACCGTATAGAGGGCCGTACCGTCTTCGTCTTTCATATACTGCCGGTTCAGCTCAATCAGAAGCCAGATCAGCAGTGACTTTACCGCTGATTTATAGCCCTCCTTCTTTTCTTCGAATTCCTGCAGCATCAGATCCGAGATACGTCCATAGACTTCCTGCATCTGAGGCGTGGGCCTGTACATATGGCTGAACGCCGCCGTGCGGTTGTAGAACACATCCAGAATATCCCTTCCGTCAATCATCGTGTTCTGCGGGAACATCTTTTCAGGAGAGAACATAACGATAAACGCGTCAAAGGCTCCGTTTTCATAGATTTCACTCTTATGTAGCTCACCGTTATTAATTACAAAAATATCCCCGGTTTCAAATTCATACCACTTTTCCCCGATCTGGTATCTTCCACTCCCGGCAGTGCACATAAATATTTCAAGTGATGTATGCCACTCCATCGGCATATGCCAGTCGCCCTTATTTCTGTCTACAAATACCCTGATATCAAAGTCCTGACGAAATGTTTTCAAAGCCTCCGGCAGTCCGTTCATTATCCACCACACCCTTTCGTTATTCTGATCCCTTATTCCGAATGGGTTCATTCTAGCACATGGCAATTTGGGTGTAAAGCAGTCAGGTTTTTCCATATGCAGGTTATTTTTCCATAACAAAGAGGCAAAATATCTGTAGTTGGTCCCGGCGGCGCACTGCTATGATAAGGATAAATCTAAAGACTGGAGGTCTGCAAATGAACAAAAAACCAGAAGCAGGTATCATAAAGAATCCTGTCATTCCCGGCTTTTACTCTGACCCGAGCCTGTGCCGGGACGGCGAAGACTACTATGCTGTCTTCAGCAGCTTTGAATTCTTTCCCGGGGTTCCCGTATTCCACAGCCGCGATCTGGTCAACTGGCGCCAGATCACATATTGTCTGTCCCGCCGCTCCCAGCTGGAACTCAAAGACGCGGTTACTTCGGATGGAATTTACGCGCCGACGCTGCGCCGTCACAGTGGAACCTGGTATATGATTACCTCCAACCGCTGCTCAAAAGAGGGCAATCACTTCTATGTTTCGTCTCCGTCCATGAGCGGCCCCTTCAGCGGCCCGGTATGGATCACGAACCCTGACGGCAGCTCCATAGACGGCGTAGATCCCTCTCTGTTTTTTGATGAAGACGGGCAGGTCTACTTCAGCTGCGTTGCCTGGGACGAGCACGGTCAGGGGATCGGGCAGGCACGGGTTGATCTGCAGTCCGGCCGTCTTCTGGAACCACTCCACATCGTATGGCACGGCACAGGCGGGACATTCCCGGAAGGTCCGCACACATACCGTATAAACGGGTGGTACTATCTGATGATTGCAGAAGGCGGTACAGAGTACGGGCACAAAGTGTCAATCGCCCGGTCCCGGAAGATTGACGGCCCTTATGAATCCTGCCCCCGCAATCCCATCCTGACGCAGAATTATCAGTACGTTCAGTCCGGCTGTATCCAGGGAGTCGGACACGGTGACCTGTTCGAGGCACACGATGGGACATGGTGGATTATCGTTCACGGTTTCCGCACCTCGCTTGGGAAACTGCATCACCTCGGGCGGGAGACGATGCTCGCCCCTGTCAGCTGGGATGCGGACGGATGGCCCGTGGTCAGTGAAAATGGATGGCTGGATGAGACGATCCCTCTGCATGGCGCCTTTTCCGAAGCTGTTCAGGAGCCTGTCCCCGGATTCCGGGATGATTTTTCCGATTCATCGCTGTCCCTGAACTGGAACTTTCTCCGCAATCCGGATCTTCGGCGCTATCATCTTCAGGCTTCCCGTGGAAAAGGCCTTGCTCTCACCGGAACTGCCCGGTTCCTGGATCAGGAAGGCTCACCCGTCTGGCTTGGAACACGGCAGAGACATTTCGACTGCCAGGTGCATGTGAATATGTCCTTTTCCCCGGGGGAAGGCGACGAAGCCGGGCTCACCGTATACCAGACTCCGGAGCACCACTACGATATCGCCGTCACATCTGAAAACGGGAAGCGGGTCTGCTTCCTCAGAAAAACAGTAGGCGACATCCATTGGGAAGGAGCGCGAATCTATATTCCAGCAGAGGAGTTCATGCTCCATATCCGCGCCTCCCGCACAGAGTATGAATTCTCCGTTTCATTTTCAGAAGGAGACGGAATGGAAGCGGCTTCTCTCGGAAGCGGCCGCACCCAGCTTCTTTCCACAGAAGCAATGCAGTATCAGAACTTTACAGGAACTTACTTCGCCGTATACGCCCAGTCCGCCAGTGAGCAGCCGGCGCCGGCGCTGTTCTCTTCCTTTGAATACTGCCCCGAGTGAACCGCTGGAAACAAAACCACAGTTTGGCCCTGCGCCCGAACCGCTGATAAGGAGAAAGGAGAAGACATGTTTGATAAAACGAAAGTAAAACTCGGCATCGCCCCCATCGCATGGACCAATGACGACATGCCGGATCTTGGACGTGAAAACACATTTGAACAGTGCGTCAGTGAGATGGCGCTGGCCGGATATACCGGCTGTGAAGTTGGAAACAAATACCCCAGAGACACCAAAATCCTGAGAAAAGCACTGAAGCTCAGAGGACTGGAGATCTGCAGTCAGTGGTTCTCGGCTTTTCTGCTCACCCGCCCCTTTGAAGAGGTCGAAGCCGGTTTCCGTAAGCAGCTTGCTTTTTTAAATGAGATGGGAGCCAAAATCATCGGAGTGTCCGAACAGAGCCACAGCATCCAGGGGATGAAAGACACCCCCATCTTCGGAAACAAATATATCATGAACGACATGGAATGGGATATTCTCTGCCAGGGGCTCAGCCGTCTCGGCAGGATTTCGAAAGAAGAATACGGCATCTCTCTCTCCTATCATCATCACATGGGAACCGTTGTACAGGATGCAGATGAAGTGGAGCGGCTGATGGAAAACACAGAGCCACGGTACGTCAGCCTGCTGTATGATACCGGGCATTTCGCCTATTGCGGAGCTGATCCCCTCGCGATGGCCGTAAAGTATGCGGACAGAATCCGTCACGTACATCTCAAAGACATACGTACAGATGCAGTAAAGAAAGTACGGGAAGAGCAGCTGAGCTTTCTGGACGGAGTCAGACTCGGTACGTTCACCGTGCCGGGCGATGGCGATCTTGTCTTTGAACCTGTATTCCGCGCGCTTAAAGACGCAGGATATACCGGATACATGCTGGTGGAGGCCGAACAGGATCCGGCCAAAGCCAATCCATTCGAATACGCCCTGAAGGCAAGGAAATTTATTGAAGAAAAAACCGGGTTATAAGCCCTGAAAGGAGAAAGAACTATGATAAATATCGGTATCATCGGAGCCGGACGGATCGGGAAAGTGCATGCCCAGAGCATCACTTCCCTGGTTCCCGGCGCAGAAGTAAAAGCAATGGCGGATCCGTTTCTGACCCGGGAGACAGCCACCTGGGCACAGAATCTCGGAATCCCGCATACAACGGAAGACTATCGGGAGATTCTGGAAGATCCGGACATTGACGCCGTCCTGATCTGCTCGTCCACAGACACTCATTCTGCGATTTCCATAGAAGCAGTACAGGCCGGCAAACACATATTCTGCGAAAAGCCCATTGACCACGACACGGCAAAAATCCGCGAAGTCATCCGTGCGCTGGAGGGAAGCCATGTAAAATACCAGGTGGGATTTAACCGGAGGTTTGACCACAATTTCGAGGCGTTGCAAAGGACAGTCTCAGACGGCCGGATCGGCTCTGTCCATCTGATCAAGATCACCTCCCGGGATCCCCAGCCTCCGAGTCCGGAATATGTAAAAGTATCCGGCGGAATGTTCCTGGATATGACGATTCATGATTTTGATATGGTCCGCTTCCTGGCAGGGTGCAATGCCACAGAGGTCTACGCCGAGGCGGCAGTTCTTGTGGATCCTGCGATCGGAGAGACCGGGGATGTGGACACAGCGGTAATTACCCTGAAAATGGAAAATGGCTCTATTGCAGTTATAGATAATTCCCGGCAGGCTGCATACGGCTATGACCAGAGAGCGGAAGTGTTCGGCTCCAATGGGATGGCGGCAGTCTCAAACGACGCCCCTTCTTCCCTGGTGGTCAGCAGTGCAGACGGCGTGACAGGGGAAAAGCCCCTTCACTTCTTCCTGGAGCGCTATATGGACGCCTATGCCAAAGAGCTGCGGTGCTTTGTACAGTCAATTGAAAACGATACCGATACGCCCCTTGGCGTTATGGACGGGCTGGAACCGGTACGGATGGGACTTGCCGCAAAGAAATCTCTTCTTGAGCACCGCCCGGTAAAAATTTCTGAAATAGAATAAGGGAGTGGAAAAGAATGAATTATATTGAATTTGACTCTGGCCGTCCCCTTGACCTGATTCTCCTAGGACGGGTGGCCATAGACTTTAATCCGGCCTATAACGACCGGGTAAAAGAGGATTTCAAACCTTTAAAAGACGTACATATATTTGAAAAATTCGTCGGAGGTTCCCCCGCCAATATCGCGGTGGGAGCCTCCCGGCACGGGCTGAAATGCGGTTTCATCGGCAAAGTATCCGACGACCAGTTCGGGGACTTTGTGACAGAGTATTTCAACGGCCGCGGAATCGACACTTCTCATATCACCCGCTGTACCCATGGCGAGAAGCTGGGCCTCACCTTCACAGAGATGCTCTCCTCCTCAGAGAGCCGCATCCTGATGTATCGCAATGAGGCTGCGGATCTTAAACTGACCACGGATGATGTAGACGAAGACTACATAAAAAGCGCGAAAGCGCTCCTCATCTCAGGCACCGCCCTTGCGGAAAGCCCCTCCCGCGAAGCCGCGCTGAAAGCAGTCATGCTTGCCAGAAAGAATGACACGAAAATTATCTTTGATATTGACTACAGGCCTTACAACTGGAAAAGCGGGGACGAGATCTCCATCTATTACTCCATGACCGCGAAAGAGGCTGACGTCATCATGGGTTCCCGGGAAGAATTTGACCTGACCGAAAAACTGATCTCTCCCGGCATGACAGATCAGGAGAGCGCCGCCCTGTGGCAGGGATGCCATGCGAAGATCATCGTTATCAAACACGGAATGGAAGGGTCTTCCGCATATACGGACGATGGCCGGACCTACAGAATCCGTCCGTTCCCCGTCACCGCCAGAAAAAGCTTCGGCGGAGGCGACGGGTACGCCGCGGGCTTCCTGTACGGCCTGTATCAGGGCTGGGATATTATGGACTGCCTGGAATTCGGTTCTGCGGAAGCCTCCATGATGGTAAAGAGCAACAACTGCTCTGATTCTCTTCCCGGCCCGGAGGAAGTATCCGAATTTATCCGTAAGGAAAAAGAAGAATTCGGCGATATAGCCGCAGGGGCAGATCAGATCGAAAGAACGGAGGGATAGAATTCATGCAGAAAACGGTAAGAATGACAACCGCCCAGGCTGTCGTAAGATTTCTGGACAATCAGTACGTATCCATGGACGGAAAAGAGACAAAATTTGTGGAGGGATTTTTCACGATTTTCGGACACGGAATCGCCGTGGGACTGGGCGAGGCCCTGGATGCCAGTCCCGGACAGTTAAAAGTTATGCAGGGAAGAAATGAGCAGGGAATGTGCCACGCCGCGGCTGCTTTTGCGAAGCAGAGCAATCGGCGCAGGATCATCGCCTGCGCTTCCTCCATCGGCCCCGGCGCCGCGAATATGATAACAGCCTGCGCGGGAGCCACAGTCAACAATATTCCCCTCCTTGTTTTCCCCGCGGACACCTTTGCTTCCAGGCAGCCAGATCCGGTTCTGCAGCAGCTGGAAGTCAGCAGCAGCCTGTCCGTTACAACCAATGACGCCTTCCGCCCTGTGTGTAAATACTGGGACCGCATCACCCGTCCGGAAATGATCATGACCGCTTTAATCAACGCCATGAGAGTCCTCACAGATCCTGCTGAGACAGGAGCATGCTGCATTAGCATCTGCCAGGATGTGGAAGGGGAAGCCTATGACTTCCCAGAATACTTCTTCCGCAAACGGGTACATCGGATCACACGTCCCGCGGCGCCCGAAGAGGAGCTTGAAGACATCGCTGAAATCATCAGCCGCTCTAAAAAGCCGCTGGTTATCGCAGGCGGCGGAGTCTGTTATTCTGATGCAGGAGAAACTCTGGAGAACTTCTGTGAGGAATTTCATATCCCCTTCGGGGAAACCCAGGCCGGAAAGAGCGCCTGCCGCTCCGGCCACCCCTGCTGCCTGGGCGGCATCGGCGTAACCGGCACCCTGGCCTCCAATCTGATCGCAGGAGACGCGGATACCGTCATCGCCGTGGGTACCCGTCTCACTGATTTCACCACAGGTTCCAAGCATTTGTTCCGCAATGATCAGGTACAGTTTGTAACCATAAACAATTCCAGGTTCCACGCTTATAAAATGGACGCGGTAAAGGCCGTCGGTGACGCGAAGGCCGTTCTGGAAGCCCTGGCTGTAAAGCTGCGGGAAAAAGGTTATGTTTCAGGCTATACCACTGAGATCGCAGAAGCGAAAAAAGCATGGAATAAATGGAACGGCTTTCCGCTGGAATAAAGAAATGGAACGGCTTTCCGCCATCGAGTATACAGGAAAAGATTTCGAGCCTCTTATCCATGCCCGCGATCCCAGAACCATCCCGGAATTTGTAGAGCTGACCGGGGGCAGGATCACGCAGACAGCCGCGCTCGCCGCGATCCGCAGGACCATTGATGATGATGCAGTCGTAATCACAGCCGGAGGCTCCCTGCCAAGCTGCATGCAGCGCATGTGGACCACTGACAGGCGGGGGAGCTATCACGCCGAATATGGCTACTCCTGTATGGGATACGAAGTTGCGGCCGCGCTGGGGGTAAAGTTTGCCGAACCGGACAGCGAGGTGTACTGCGTCGTGGGCGATTCCAGCTTTCAGATGATGCACAGTGAAATCATGACGATCCTGCAGGAACGGCAGAAAGTCAATATCCTTATCTTCGACAACTGTGGATTCGGATGCATCAACAATCTGGAGATGAATCACGGGATCGGAAGCCTGGCCACGGAATTCCGCTACTCCGACGGGCACACGCCATGCGAGGGGCTGATCCCCGTAGACTATGCCAAAATAGGCGAAGGCTACGGCCTTAAGTCCTACACCTGCTGGACAATCGGGGAGCTTACAGCAGCTCTTGAGGACGCGAAAGCCCAGACAAGCGCGTGTCTGTTTGACCTGAAAGTGATCCCGAAGACAATGACGGACGGTTATGAATCCTGGTGGAATGTAGGGATCGCCGAAGTTTCCGAAAAGCAGTCCGTGCAGGAGGCGTCCCGCGAGGTTATGAAATACCGGGCAGAATCCCGCGCGTATTAATAGCCGGGGTTTTGCCCCGCCTCATATTTATGAAACACATACAGATCTTCTCTAATGTTAAAAACAGAAAGGAGGCAGCGTCAGTGCAAAAAGTATTTGGATATCCCCGTTTTGACAATACGGGGGAAATGATACTCACTACATATGAAAATAAATACAGTGCAATGATGATGGATATCCGTGTATACCGGATGAAAGAGAATGAGCGAAGAACCTTCCTGCGTGACGGAGAGGAAACCGCAGTCCTGCTTCTCTCAGGGGACGTCACCTTTACATGGGATGCCGGCACATCCGGCGCCCGGCGCAAAGACGTCTTTACGGACGGCCCCTGGTGCGTCCATGTCTGCTCCGGGACAGCAGTAGAAGTTCAGGCACACGCCGGGACAGAGATCCTCGTACAGCGTACGCACAATGACAGCGCTTTTCCCTCCCGCCTCTATACACCTGAGGACACGCCCTTTAAATATTCATGCAGGCATAAGTTCGGTGATACAGCCAACCGGCGGGTCAGCACCATATTTGATCATGATATTGCACCGTACTCCAATATGGTGCTGGGTGAAGTAATCAACGACCGCGGAAACTGGTCCGGCTATCTGCCCCACAGGCATCCTCAGCCGGAAACCTATTTCTTTCTTTTCGACCGGCCGGAAGGATTTGGCGCCAGCTTTGTCGGGGATCAGGTGTTCAAAAGTGTAGATCACAGCTTTTCCGCCATCCCCGGCGGCGAGCTTCATCCTCAGGCCGCCGCTCCCGGATTCCGGATGTATACCTGCTGGATGATCCGCCATCTGGACGGGAATCCCTGGCTGCAGACTGACCGGTGCGAAGATGAGCGCTATACATGGATGCATGACGCAGAATTTTAGTGCAGCGATTCAGCCATAGGTATGTCTGCCCCATGGGCAGCTGCCGCAAAGGAGGTTACAAAGTATGGCAAGAGAATTTACAATCCCCGGACAGATCATATCTGGCCCGGACGCTCTGAATCAGGCGTCAGATGCCTTATGCCGTCTGGGGGAAAAAGCGCTGATCATAACAGATCAGGTAATGGTGGATCTGGGAAACTGTTCTAAAGTTGAGAAAATACTTAAAAGCCGCGGAGTTGGGTACAGCGTCTATGCCGGAGTCTCAGGGGAGCCGACCGATCAGATGGTCCGTACAGGCTTGATGCAGTATCAGGCAGAAAGCTGCGATTTTCTTATCGCGCTCGGAGGAGGAAGCCCGATTGATTCGATGAAAGCGATTGGCATTCTCTCAGATCGTGAAGTAAAGCTGTCCGAATATATGGGAAAGAATATTGACATCAGGATGCCGCCTATGGCAGCTGTCCCGACTACTGCCGGAACCGGTTCCGAGGCCACCCGTTTCACTATCATCACTGACACGGAAAACGACGTCAAGATGCTGCTCAAAGGAAACTGCCTGATCCCTTCGCTGGCGATCATAGATCCGCAGTTCACTGCGACCGCGCCGCCCCATGTCACGGCAGCCACCGGGCTGGACGCGTTCTGCCACGCAGTGGAAGCATACACTTCCAGAATGGCTCAGCCCATGTCTGATACCTTCGCCCTCTCAGCGGTAAAGAAGATATTCCGGTATCTTCCCGCAGCCTTCCATGACAGATCGAACGCCGGAGCAAGGGAGCAGATGTCCACAGCCGCACTGGAGGCCGGGATCGCTTTCAACAATTCATCCGTCACATTGATCCACGGCATGAGCCGTCCTGTCGGCGCCCTGTTCCATGTGGCCCACGGACTGTCCAATGCTATATTGATGACGGTCTGCCTCGAGTATGCCCTCCCCGGCGCTTACGAAAGATTCGCGGATCTTGGGCGGGCGGTCGGTGCTGCCGGAGAGGGGGATTCCGATAAAGAGGCCGCATGGAAATTCCTGGACGCCATAGCCGCTCTCACAAAGGAGCTTGGCATACCGCGCTTAGAGGATCTGGATATCTCCCGGAATGAATTCATGTCCTGTGTTGATAAAATGGCCCGCGACGCAATGGAGAGCGGAAGCCCGCAGAACACACGCCGGGAAGTATCGAAGGAAGAAATTAAAAAGTTATATTATATGCTGTGGTAAAAACAGGCCGCAGCATATTGAACATTGTGTAATCACAGGTGTAATCAAAAGTAATCATAAAAACAGAGACATCCTTGCTTTTACACTTGCAACATTTTACATGAACAGCGCACACTTCGATTCCGCGCTCTGCGCTCCATCTCAGTCGCGGCATTCGCCGCATGTGAGATAATCCGCCAATGTCTGCCGGAATGCAAGCCTTCCGCAGCCCTGCCGGTTATCTCCCGCGCTGCTCATTGCTTCACGCAAAAAAACCGCCGTCCCCGCGGCTCGCAATGTCCGCAAAAACAGCGATTTCTAAGTGCGCGATCAGGGGTTCGAACCCTGGACACCCTGATTAAGAGTCAGGTGCTCTGCCAGCTGAGCTAATCGCGCTTTTTACATTTTGCATCAAGCCGTTTGCCTGACGCAAAATTTATTATATTACAGTATCCTTAATATTGCAAGCCTTTTTTTACGATTTTTTACAATTTTTGTAACAGTTCAGCCATGGAGCTGCCCGTTTATGAGGAAAACAGCGGAGCAGCCGCAGTAAGCACGTTAGTGCGGTTTTCCGAATGGCACGGGCTGAACTGTTACCAATTTTTATAACAGTTCTATGGACCGGGCACTCATAGATGAGTAAGGCAATGGCGACAGCCACGATCAGCACGTAGTGCGCTTTTACGAATAAGGCGGGTTTCCCCGCCCTACATTTTACGCCGCCGTTTCTTTTTGGTTACCGTCAGAGTGACGATACCGGAAAGCGAGAGCAGCATAAGGAAAATCCAAAGCCCTCTGTTGCTGCTGTCCCCCGTCTGTGGGGTAGCGTCCTGCTGTGGGCTGGTGTCCTGCTGTGGGTTGCTGTCCTGCTGTGTACCGCCGCTCTCGGAGCCGCCGTTCCCGTCAGTGCCGGTCTCTGTCCGCAGCTTCTCCCATTTGGCGTAATAGGTTTTATCCCCTGCGTCGGCGGCGCTGATTACAGACACGGGCTCGCCGGAAAAGTCGCTGCTTTCGTACCATCCTTTGAACACATACCCGCTGTATGTCATGTCCTCCGCTGTGGGGAGCGCCGCGCCCACGCCGTAGGTGTACCCGTTCACACTGCCGCTGTCAATAGTGCCGCCGTTTGCTTCCAGTTTCACGGAATAGCTTTCCGGGTCGTAGTAGAGCTTCAGGGTCACAATGTCAGCCTCGCCCTTGATTTCCTTCAGCGTCCCGCTGGCGACGGTTCCCTCCGCGTCCGCATTGAGCGCGTAGCCCGTGTAGGTTTTCGCTGCGGCCGTCACTTCCGCGTTGATCCCGCCTACAAGATACTCCCGCTCGTACAGCGCATACCCGCCGCTTACCGGGTCTTTCCGGTAATGCTCCGTAAAGTAGCCGATATAGGCGGGGTCGATTGACGATGCGGTTTTATTGACCGTCAGGGTGGCGGCGCTGCTGGCTGCGCTGTCGCCGGCGGCATTGGAAACCACGCACCGGTATTGAGCGCCGTCCATGTCCATTGTAGCGGCCTGGGTCGTGTAGCTGCTGCCGGCTGCCTCAGATATATTCGCCCATGTGCTGCCGCCATTGGTACTGATCTGCCATTGATAGGAAATATCGTCCCCCGTGGCAGCGACAGTGAACGTGGCGGTTTCCCCCTCCTTGACGGTGCTGTCTGCCGGGTCTGTGCTGATTGTCACGTCCACATAGCCGCAGACAGTACACTTGCCGTTTTCGTAGGTGCAAGCCTGGGTCATGGCCGCGCCGCAGGAGCAGGTTCCCGTGTGGGTGTCGTCGCCATTGGCCGTCCAGTTCGCATAGCTGTGCTCCTCAAAGACGGCTTTCACCTCCACGTTTCCCGCGGGCATGGTAAAGCTGTTGCTGCTGATGACAATGCCGCCGGATATAACTTCCCACCGTACAAAGTGATAGCCCTCCGCCGGGTCGGCCGTCAGGGCAACTTCTGTTCCCATAGCCGCGGAAGTCGCGGGTGTGGAGTTCACGGAAGCGGACGCGCTATTGCCCTCTCCGCCCTCGACTGTCACAGTGATATCGTAATCGATCAGCGTCCACCTGGCGTAGTAGGTCTTATCTCCCGTGTCAGCGGCGGAGATCGCCGTAACCGGGTCGCCAGTCAGCGCCTCATTGTCATACCAGCCGCCGAAAGCATAGCCGGTGCGGGTCACATCATCTGCCGCGGGGAGCTCCACCTCGATACCGTAGGTGTATTCGGTCACTTCTCCTCTGTCAATGGCGCCGCCGTTTGCTTCCAGCTTCACGGAATAGCTCTCCGGATCGTAGTAGAGCTTCAGGGTCACAATGTCGGCCTCGCTCTTGATTTCCGTCAGCGTCCCGCTGGCGACGGTTCCCGCCGCGCCGGAGTTGTATGCGTATCCCGTGTAGGTTTTCGCGGTGGCCGTCACCTGACTGCCAATCTCGCCCACAAAGTATTCCCGCTCGTAAAGCGCATACGCGCCGCTTACCGGGTCTTTCTGATAATGCTCCACAATGTAGCGAACAAACTTCTGCCCGCCCACTTCACTGGACGCTTTCTTGACCGTCAGGGTGGCGGCGCTACTGGCAGCGCTGTCCCCGGTGTCATTGGAAACAACGCAGCGGTATTGATCGTCGTCCATGTTCATTGTGGCGGCCTGGGTGGTGTAGCTGCTGCTGTTCGCCCCGGAAATATCCTCCCATGTGTCGCTGCCCGTGTTGACCTGCCACCGGTAGGAAATATTGTCCCCTGTGGCGGTGACGGTGAATGTGGCGGTTTCGCCCTCCTTGACAGTGCTGTCTGCCGGGTCTGCGGTGATTGTCACGTCCACATAGCCGCAGTCGGTACAAGCGCCGTCTTCGTAAGTACAATTCTCTGTCGAGGTTGCGCCGCAGGAGCAGGTCCCCGTGTGGGTGTCGTCGCCGTTGGCCGTCCAGTTCGTATAGCTGTGTTCCACAAAGACGGCTGTTACCGCCACGGCCCCGGCGGGCATGGTAAAGGTATTCTGCTCACTGATAGCAGCGCCGCCGGATGTGACTTCCCACCGCACAAAGTGATAGCCCTCCGCCGGGTCGGCCGTCAGGGTGACAGTGTCCCCCATATTCGCAGAAGTTGCGGTTGTGGAGTTCACAGAAGCGTACGCTCCGTTGCCCTCTCCGCCCTCGACGGTCACAGCGATATCGTAATCGATCAGCGTCCACCTGGCGTAGTAGGTCTTATCTCCCGTATCAGCGTCGGAGATCTCCGTAACCGAGTCGCCGGTCAGCGCCTCATTGTCGTACCACCCTCCAAAAGAATAACCTGTACGGGTCATATCATCTGCCGTGGGGAGCTCCGCCCCGATACCGTAG
This sequence comes from uncultured Mediterraneibacter sp., assembly GCA_944384505.1. Lineage (GTDB taxonomy): Bacteria > Bacillota > Clostridia > Lachnospirales > Lachnospiraceae > Mediterraneibacter. The sequence continues at coordinate 14,064 of CALWTQ010000005.1, read as the reverse complement.
GTGTATTCGGCCACTTCTCCTCTGTCAATGGCGCCGCCGTTTGCTTCCAGCTTCACGGAATAGCTCTCCGGATCGTAGTAGAGCTTCAGGGTCACAATGTCGGCCTCGCTCTTGATTTCCGTCAGCGTCCCGCTGGCGACGGTTCCCGCCGCGCCGGAGTTGTATGCGTATCCCGTGTAGGTTTTCGCGGTGGCCGTCACCTGACTGCCAATCTCGCCCACAAAGTATTCCCGCTCGTAAAGCGCATACGCGCCGCTTACCGGGTCTTTCTGATAATGCTCCACAATGTAGCGAACAAACTTCTGCCCGCCCACTTCACTGGACGCTTTCTTGACCGTCAGGGTGGCGGCGCTACTGGCAGCGCTGTCCCCGGTGTCATTGGAAACAACGCAGCGGTATTGATCGTCGTCCATGTTCATTGTGGCGGCCTGGGTGGTGTAGCTGCTGCTGTTCGCCCCGGAAATATCCTCCCATGTGTCGCTGCCCGTGTTGACCTGCCACCGGTAGGAAATATTGTCCCCTGTGGCGGTGACGGTGAATGTGGCGGTTTCGCCCTCCTTGACAGTGCTGTCTGCCGGGTCTGCGGTGATTGTCACGTCCACATAGCCGCAGTCGGTACAAGCGCCGTCTTCGTAAGTACAATTCTCTGTCGAGGTTGCACCGCAGGAGCAGGTCCCCGTGTGGGTGTCGTTGCCGTTGGCCGCCCACCCGCTAAAGGTATGTTCTTCAAAGACGGCTGTGATCGCCACGGCCTCGGCGGGCATGGCAAAGATATTCTGCTTACTGATCGTAACGCCGCCGGACGTGACTTCCCACCGCACAAAATGGTAGCCCTCTGCGGGGGTGGCCGTCAGGGTAACAGTGTCCCCCATATTCGCGGAAGTCACGGTTGTGGAATTCACGGAAGCGGACGCGCTATTGCCCGCTCCGCCCTGGACGGTTATGGTAATATCGTAGTCAATGAGCGTCCACTTGGCGTAGTAGGTCTTATCCCCCGTGTCGGTGGAGGTGATTGCGGTCACCGCTTCGCCGGAAAAGGCTTCGTTGTCATACCACCCGTCAAACCTGTGGCCTGTGTAAGTCATATTCTGCGCTGTGGGGAGCGTCGCGCCTTGGCCGTAGGTGTACTCGGTCACATTGCAGCCGTCATTGATGGAGCCGCCGTTCGCGTTCAACGTCACTTCATAGGTGCTTGCCTCCCACTTGGCGTAGTAGGTCTTGTCCCCCGTGTCGGTGTCGGTGATCGCCGTTACCTGGGAGCCGGAAAAGTCGCTGCTCTCGTACCAGCCCTTGAAGTCGTGGCCTGTGTAGGTCATGTTCTCCGCTGTGGGGAGCGTCGCCCCCTTTCCGTAGGTGTACGCAGTCACATTGCAGCCGTCATTGATGGAGCCGTCGCCCGCGTTCAGAGTTACCTGGTAGGTGAGCGGCGTCCACATGGCGTAGAGGGTCGTTGCGGTGGTCACGGTACTGGTAGCAAACGTCCACTCGCTGTCCTCTGCAAAGGTGCTGTCACTGTACCACCCGTCAAACCTGTGGCCTGTTCTGGTGGGTTCTGCCGGGGCGGTCGCGGTGCCGCCGTTGCGGACAAGCTGCATGGGGATTGTCCCTGTCCCGCCATTCGTATCAAAGGAAACCGTATAGAGCGCGGCGCTTGGGCTGCTTGGGCTGCTGTCAGAATAAGCGCCGCTGCCCGTGGCCGTGACGGTAAAGGTATAGCTGCCCGCCTGGGTTATGGTGCTTGCAAAGTCATAGGACGTGCCGCTTGCGGTAACAGGGCTGCCCTGGGCGCTGCCGTCCTTGTAGAGCTGGACGGAATAGCCGGAAGCGTTTGTAACCGCGCTCCATGTGGCTTGGCCGGGGGTGGTGGTACTCCATGCAAGCCCCGTGGGAGCGTCAAGCGGGATAGCGTTGACCGTCAGGGTAGCGGTGCCGCTGTTCCCCAGCAGGCCGGAGCCGCCGCCATATTCTGCGGCGATGGTGTTATTGCCCAAAGCCCATCCACTTTCTGTTGTGATCGACACATTAGAGAGGATGGCCGTATTGCCTGATACATTTACCGTCCCCAGGGATTGTCTGTTGTTGCCTGTGCCGACGAAAAACTCTACCTGATTTGCCGCCGCCCTGGTGAGTGCGTTGGAGCTTGCTTGTGAAATGTTCGCCGTAATAGACACGGTGGAGCCGTAGGTGGCAGGGCTGGGGGTTACAGTCACGGAAACTGTGGACGGGACGTTTACAGCGCCGCCGCCGATAACTCCACCCGTGACCGTCCCGGAATTATTGACAGTCCCGCCGCTGTCCGTGCTGATACCGCCTGTGACCGTCACGCCCTCCGGGATGGTCAGCGTTGAACCATCAGGCACAGTCAGAGTTTTGCCATCGGAGATCGTAAGATCATCCTCCAGGGTCACATCGCCATATACCTGGCCGCTGTTCCCCTGGAACACGATGCCATTCCAATTATCGCTGCCGCTGGTGTTGCCGATGGCATTGCTGCTCTCCGCAGAAGCAAAAACCACGGCGCTTCCGCTGATGGAACAGGTGCCGTTTGAAGCATATTCTGAACCGCTCCCAATTCCTTTGCCATAAGATCCATTTCCCGTGGCTGTTACAGTACCTCCTGTGATGGTCACATCGCCGCCTGCACCAGCGGAACCACCACCGATACCTGCACCGCCATTGCCTTCACTACCACCAGTGGCCGTCACGGTTCCTCCGTTGATCGTAATGGTGCCGCCAGCTCCATTCTGGCCGCCGCCGATGCCTGCTGCGGCACTGCCGCCGGTAGCCGTCACTGTTCCACCATTGATCGTAATGGTGCCGCCGGCTCCACTCGCACCGCCGCCAATACCTGCCGCATTGCTGCCTCCGGTGGCTTCCACAGTACCACCGTTAATCGTGATGGTGCCGCCCGCGCCGACAAAGCCGCCGCCAATGCCTGCGGTACCTTCGGTTTTGGTCGTGGCCGTCAAGGTTCCGGTTCCCCCTGCCTGTCCATAGATGGTCAGGCTGTTGCTCCCGTCAACGGTAATGCCTTGGCTGGCCGTCAGCGTGTACCCGTCCGCCAAGATCAAGTTGACTTCGCCGGATACGGTAACGCGGGAGGAAATGGTGACATTGCTGTTGACAACATACCAGCCCGTACTCCAGGTGGTGGTCGAGCTTTCAACAACCGTCGCACTCCCGGCTGTCTGTTGATTACCGTTCTCGTCCAGATACGATACGTTGTTTGCTATGTCCAGCGCATTTGTCATGCCATTGAACACAGCAAAGAGGGCGTCAAAAATCTCTGCCCCGGTAATTAGCTCTTTCTGCTCGTCGGTCAGGGCGGTGTATGCGTCGTAGGCCGCTTGCACCTGCTCATAAGCCGTCCCTTGTTCGTCCTGGGGCATACTTTCTAATTCTTCCGCCGTAGGGAGCGCGTCGATCAATGCCTGCACTTCGGTTACAGCGCTGTCTATGGCGCCCCCCGAGGTGGCGGGTTCTTCCTCCGTTTCGCCGCTATCCTGGGGATTGCATATCTCGCAGACATAGGTGCATGGCGTCCCCTCGGTGTAGCCGCACTCGTCCGTGTGCTGTGGGTGGTGTTCACACAAGCCCGCCGTCTGCGCAGAAGGGCCGCTGTCCCGTACCCCCTCGGCTGCCGCCGTCTGTGGGTAGAGGGAAACCAGCAGGCTTAAGCAGAGCATCAGGCTTATGAGCCGTTTCTTTCCTCTCATGTTCTTTGCTTTCCTTTCCCTGGATTTTGTCTCTGAACGCAGAAAAAGGGCGCGCCGCGCCCACGGGTAAACCGTGGACGCAGCGCGCCCTTTGCTATGGCGTTGTTATGAAATTTTACGCAGCAGAAAAGGACGGACTTAGTCTGTCTGTCTGTCTGTCTGTCTGTCTGTCTGTCTGTCTGTCTGTCTGTCTGTCTGTCTGTCTGTTCAAGTATGTTTCGATTAATCACGCTTGTCAAGCCTAAAATGTATCCCATAACGTGGACACTTCCCTTTCTTAAATTTTCAGATTTTGGACACCACGCCTTTTTCAAAAAAACGCAAACAAACGGGAAATGTTGCATCCCCGCTGTTTTGTAAAAATATACATAGTAATCATATCGGTAATCGCGGCGATATGCAACTGTTTTCCTTACCTGTCACCCCTTTTTCCTGCCGTCATGGCAGCATCCCGTATTGAGGATCCGGCACACCTCCAGCATAGACTCCCGGATACACAGTATTTTGCGGTTCAGGCCGGGCCTGCAGTAAACGAGTTCCCTTATACAGCTTTTCCAGCATTTTCTTCTCATCGCGGTTGTCCCCCTGCCTCATTGTCGCTTCTTTCTCTTATAACACTTTATGACGCTGAGGCAGAATGTGTGCGCACTTTTACCTTCTCACCGCAATTAATTTATTAATCGGATTCCCCTTCCCGGAGAATTTCTCCTCATATTCTGTCATGACATTTCCTTTATTCATTTCTTCATTATGATGAAGGTCATAAGTAAATGCCTGCACGGTCCACTCCGCCTCTTTTATCTGCTCCAGTGAAAAATTAAAAAGAGGCGTATTGTCCGTTTTAAACTCCACCGTGCCGCCCATTGTCAGGATTTTTTCATATCTCCTCAGAAACTCCGTGGAAGTCAGACGACGTTTCGCATGGCGCGCCTTGGGCCACGGGTCGGAGAAGTTCAGATAAATCCGCTCCACCTCTCCCTCCGCGAAAACATTCTCGATGTTTCTCGCGTCCATACACACAAAGCGGACATTCTTCAGCTCACAGAATTCTTCCGTATCAAACTTCTCGATGGCCCGCAGCAGCACACTTGAGTATCTCTCAATCCCCACAAAATTGACATCCGGATGCTCTTTCGCCATATTCAGGATGAATTTCCCTTTGCCCATCCCGATCTCAATATGGATCGGATTTTTATTTCCAAAAACCTGACGCCAGCATCCTCTCTGATCCTCCGCCCTTTTAATCACTGCACTGTGCGCCTGAATCGTCCCCTCAGCTCTCGGTATATTTCTTAGTCGCATAAATATTCCTCCCCGTACACGATATATAATAACATAGAAAAAATTATTCTGAAACCATCTTTCTATAAAAGTTCAGCTATAAAGTTCACTAACACCCTACTGTAAAACGGCCGAAAACAGAGTCGATTCTCAAGACGTATTCTGCGGGGATGGAGGACGACTCAGGGCTTCGCTCCAGGGGATAAGGGAAACTAAGAAGTTCCGGCTGCGGATTAGATGCAAGGACAGGAGGGGAGCAACTCACTTCGCTCAGACAATCTCCCCTCCTGTCCTAACATCCGCAGCCGCAACCTCAAGTTTCCCTAATCCCCTTCCGAAGGCGCCCGTCGCCATCCTCCATCCCCGCAGAATTTTTCCCGAAATGGATCTGTTTTCTGGGGTTTTCAAGACGGAAGCCAGTGAATATATAGCTTCCAGAAGTACGGCGCGGCCAGAAGACTTTCGCAATGGAAAGCCTACAAGCCGCGCCAAACTGCACTTTACAGCTCTGTTTAGGGCAGTGACACTTCCGTCTGGGAATGCGCAGGAAGCGGAGCGGACGATTTGAGTAGACTTTCTGGGAGAGGAGACAGCCGGGAGATGTGACTTTGGAGGAATCCGCTGAAAATCTTGAGGGCGGAGAGATGTTGTTAAGCGGCGCGCAGGGATTGTCTGAGCGAAGCGAGTTGCCCGGAGCGCCGATTTGCCCTTAAACATCTCTTCGGCCTGTTAGATTTTCCGGATTCTGGAACGGAACATCTCCCGGCTGTCCCCTTTCACAGAATACGTATCGCAAACCATCCGCTCCGCTTCCGGACGTGAGCCACAGGAATTGTTAGTGCGCTAAATAGCTGAACTGTTAATTTTATGATATTTTCTTAACTTGCATTTTCAAAGAAAAGGTGTAGAATAATGTATATTGTTATTTTCCTATAAACAGGAGGCTTTATATGGACTCTATTATAAACAAATTGACCGAAATCGAGGATGCGGCGTCTGCCGTTGTACAGCATGCAGAAGACCAGAAAGCGCAGCTTGAGAAAGAATACGAAGAGAAGCGCAAAGCGTTTGACTCGGACCTGGAGAAGAAGACGCAGGCGCGCCTGGATTCTATACGAGCAGAGCTGGAGAAGAATACTTCTGATATCCTGGGCGGGCAGACCACAGCCAGTGAGCAGGCCATCCTCGCGCTCCAGAAAGAGTATGAAGAAAACCACACCAGATATGCTCATGAGATCCTGCGGCGGATTACCGAGGTGTAGCCTATGGGAAACATACTTGAATACAGCGGGATCGTCACGAAGATCCGGGCCATGGAGGCAAAGCTTTTAAGTCCGGAGCAGTTCACGCAGATCGCCGGAATGGGAAGTGTCCCCGAGATCGCGGAGTATCTGAAGAAGAACACGGCTTATGCCGATGTGCTTAACAGTCTGGCGCAGGATCAGATTCACCGCGGAAATATTGAAAAGCTCCTGACTCAGTCCCTTTACCACGACTATACGAAGCTCTATCGCTTCTGCGGTCAGAAGCAGCGCCGGGTTATGAAGCTGATCATGAAGAATTATGAGGTTGATCTGATCAACTACTGTCTCCGCATTGTAATCAACCGTTACAAACAGCCTTTTGATCTGAATTATAAAAAGGCGTTTTTTGACCGGTATTCTCAGATTTCCATTGAGAAGCTGATCACATCGCGGACAACTGACGAACTGATCGAGAATTTGAAAGGCACAGAATATTATGTCCCGCTCAAAAAAATAAAAGATTCGCAACAGGACGTCACCCTCTATGATTATAACCTGGCTCTGGATCTCTACTTTTTTACATCTACCTGGAAAGAGCAGAAAAAGGTTCTTAAAAAAGAAGATCTTGAGATCTTTATCCGGGACCGGGGTTCGAGGATTGATCTTCTGAACCTCCAGTGGATCTACCGGGCAAAGAAGTATTACAATATGAAGCCGGCGGATATTTATCTGCTGCTCATCCCGATTCACTACAAATTATCAACTGACCTCGTCAAGGAGATGGTGGAAGCTCCCGGCCTGGAAGAATTCGAGGCTGCCCTGGCACGGACGACTTATGCCCGCCACTATAACTTCCAGCAGGACCTGACAGTTGAGAAAATGTATACAGACTGCCTGAGAGCTCTGTATGCGGCTGACCGCAGACGCAGTCCTTACTCGATTGCCGCGATCAACACCTATCTCTTCTTAAAAGAAGAAGAAATCAAAAAGCTGACGACCGCCATGGAATGTGTACGCTACGGCTTAAGTCCCGGCGAGACGCTGGCATATGTTGGAGGTAGAACCCAATGATTGTAAAGATGAAATTCATTAATATATCCGGTCCGAGGAATGACATTGACCGCGTTACTGACCTGTATCTCTCCCGCTATGAGATCCAGCTTGAATCCGCGCTGTCAGAGTTGAAAACCGTGGATAACCTCCGGCCCTTTGTAGAGCTCAATCCGTATCGGGAAGTTCTGGGCAAGGCTGAGCAGTTCGTCGGATATCTTCCGAATGCGGATGATGTTGTCCCGGACGATTCCATAGGCCTTGACGATATGTTCGAGGTTGTACGCAGGGCAAACGAGGACTATCAGGATCTCCAGGAGAAGAAAGAGAAGCTGAAGAAAAAGGTAGATGAGCTCCGCGCGAAGCAGCAGATCATTGCTCCCTTCCGCCCGCTGGACTGTGACCTTCACAAAGTGCTCAATTACCGTTACATTACTTATCGTTTCGGCCGTATTGCCGTCGAATTTTATCATAAGATGCAGAAATATCTTATGGACGACCTGAAGGCCATTTTTGTAGAAGGAGAACGCGATGAAAGTTTCGTGTACGGGGCATATTTTGTATCTCCCGCCGAGACGCAGAAGGTGGACGCGGTGTTCCGCTCCCTTCACTTTGAGCGCATCGACCTGAAAGACGAGTTCGAAGGAACACCGGCGTATGCTTACCAGTCCCTTGAAAATGAAATCGCAAGAGTCAACCTGGAGATGGACGGCCTGGACAAAGAGGCTGGAGAAATGCTCGCCGACCGCGCGCCTCAGCTTATAGCTGCAAGGAACCGGCTGGAAGAGCTTTCGAAGAATTTCGACGTCCGCAAACTGGCGGCCCGCATGGATGACAATAAAGAAGATTACTACATCCTCTGCGGATGGATGGCTGAGGATGACGTGGAGAAGTTTCTCAAAGAGGTGGAAGACGATGAAAAGGTATTTGTTGTGGTGGAGGATGATCATGACGCCTACTTTGGAGAGCCTCCGACAAAGCTTGAGAACCCGAAGATATTCAAGCCTTTCGAGATGTTTATCCAGATGTACGGGCTTCCGGCCCACAACGAGATTGATCCTACTGTTTTTGTCGGAATCACCTATTCCTTTATTTTCGGAGTGATGTTCGGGGACGTCGGACAGGGCCTGCTTCTTCTCATCGGCGGCGCTCTTGTCTATCACTTTAAGAAAGCCCCGCTGGCCGGAATTATCGCGACGGCAGGTATCTTCTCCACTATATTCGGATTCATGTTCGGCAGTATTTTCGGATTCGAAGATGTGATACCCGCCCTGTGGATGCGTCCCATTGACCATATGACCACGCTTCCTTTCCTTGGAAAGCTGAATACCGTGTTCGTTGTGGCAGTTGCCTTTGGTATGTTCCTTATAATACTGGCAATGATTCTTCATATTATTAATGCCATAAAGAGCAAGGACGTGGAAGCGGCCTGGTTTGAGCCGAACGGTGTGGCAGGACTTGTGTTCTATGTGGCCGTTGTCATTACCATTGTCCTGTTCATGACGGGCAATCCGCTTCCCGGAGGTATTATACTGGCAGTCATGTTCGGGATCCCGCTGATCGTAATGCTCTTCAGGGAACCGATCACCCGGATGATCCAGAAGCGGGCGGACAAGATGGAGACAGGGAAGGCAATGTTCCTGGTGCAGGGATTTTTCGAAATGTTCGAGACCCTGCTCAGCTACTTCTCCAATACGATCTCCTTTATCCGTATCGGGGCGTTCGCTGTCAGCCACGCGGCCATCATGGAAGTGGTGCTCCAGCTTGCGGGCGCTGAGTCCGGACATCCCAACTGGATCGGAGTCGTCTTCGGAAACCTGTTCGTGTGCGGGTTCGAGGGCTTGATTGTAGGCATCCAGGTGCTTCGTCTGGAATATTACGAAATGTTCAGTCGGTTCTACAAAGGAAGCGGCCACGCATTCGATCCATATACAAAAAAGAAAGCAGAACAAAAATAGTAAATATATAATCAGGAGGATTCTACCATGAATACAGCAACCAAAATCGTATTGATCATCACACTGCTTTTAAGCATCATCATTCCGTTCGGCTACTACCTGCTCGGGAAAGAGAAGTCCCGCAGCCGTTACAAACGCGCCATCGGAACGAACGCGTTCTTCTTCTTCGGCGCGTTTGTCATCGCATCCATTATGCTCCTTGGCGGCCCGGACGTACACGCTGCTGAAGCGGCTGCTTCCGGCGAAGGCCTGGCTACAGGGCTCGGATACCTTGCGGCAGCCCTCGTTACAGGACTTTCCTGTATCGGCGGCGGTATCGCGGTTGCAAGTGCGGCAAGCGCGGCTCTCGGCGCACTCAGCGAAGACTCCAGTATCCTTGGTAAGTCACTGATCTTCGTAGGTCTGGCAGAAGGCGTCTGCCTGTACGGACTGATCATCTCCTTCATGATATTAGGAAATTTATAAAAGGAGGCAGTCACATGAAAATGTATCTCATCAGCGACAACGTGGACACTTACACCGGCATGCGCCTTGCAGGAGTAGACGGGGTCGTTGTTCATGAGCGCGATGAGCTGAAAAAAGCTCTGGAGGATGTGCTCTCAGACAAGACCATCGGGATCGTCCTCCTTACAGAGAAGTTCGGCCGGGACTTTCCCGATATTCTCGACACCTTCCGGCTGGAGCGTAAGATGCCGCTCCTCGTGGAGATTCCCGACCGCCACGGTACCGGACGAAAAAAAGACTTTATCACATCGTATGTCACCGAGGCGATCGGATTAAAACTATAAAGGAGGTATCCTTCTTGACTCTGGAAGAAAAGATTTCACACCTGCAGACCACATCCATGGAACAGGCCCGGGCGGAAGGCAACGCTATCATTGATTCCCACAGGGATGCCCTGGAAAAGATCTTTGAAGACCACAAGGCGGAAGCGCTCCGCCAGGCAGACACCCGCATCAAAGCGGAGAAGACCAACGCGAAGCTTTCTCTCAACCAGGCTTCGGCAAAGTCACAGCTTGAGATCAAGCGACGCCAGGGAAAGGTCCAGCAGGAGCTGAAAGACAAAGTATTTAAAGAAGCTTTAGAGCTTGTGAATGACTATATGAAAACAGAAGCTTATGATGAATTTCTCAAGAAATGCATCCTGCAGGCAAAACATTTTGCCGGAAATGATCCTGTAATCATCTATATTAACCCTTCCGACAAATCTAAGCTTGCCGCTCTTACTGCTGCCACTGATACAGAGCTGACAGTCAGCGCCGAGGATTTCATCGGAGGAGTGCGCGCGGTTATCCGCTCACGCAACATCCTGATTGATAATTCATTCAGGACACAGCTTCGCAATGAGTATGACAAATTTTTATTTTTAGGAGGTGACGGCAATGCTTAAGACCGGAACCATCTACGGGATCAACGGTCCCGTCATCTACTTAAAAGGAAATACAGGCTTTTGCATGTCCGAGATGGTCTATGTGGGAAGTCAGAAACTGGTGGGCGAGGTGATCGCCCTTGACAAGGATATTACAACCGTGCAGGTATACGAGGAAACTACGGGCCTGCGCCCCGGCGAGGAAGTGATTGCCAGCGGGAGCGCGGTTTCCGTTACGCTTGCTCCCGGTATCCTGAACAATATTTTCGACGGAATTGAGCGGCCTCTGGAAAGAATCGCAGAATCTTCAGGCGGCGCTTTCATCACCAGAGGCGTCAGCGTTGACTCTCTTGACAAGCAGAAAAAATGGAAAACTCATATTACGGTAAAAGAAGGGCAGTATCTTCACGGCGGCGATATTATCGCAGAAGTCCCTGAGACTCACGCCATTGTCCACAAATGCATGGTGCCGCCCGATGTGGAAGGCACCGTTGCGAGTGTCGTCCCGGACGGAGATTACACCATTGACGAGACTCTCGTCACATTAACGCTCCAGAGCGGTGAGACAAAGGAGCTGTCCATGACCCAGCACTGGCCTATCCGTGTGCCCAGGCCCACGCACCACCGTTTCCCGGCGTCTGTACCGCTGATCACAGGACAGCGTATTATTGATACGATGTTCCCTATCGCCAAGGGCGGCACCGCTGCCATCCCCGGCGGATTCGGAACCGGAAAGACGATGACCCAGCACCAGATCGCCAAGTGGGCGGACGCTGATATCATCATCTATATCGGATGCGGCGAGCGTGGCAATGAGATGACTCAGGTACTCGAGGAGTTCGGCGAACTGACGGACCCCCGCACCGGCAATCCCCTGATGGACCGCACCACGCTGATCGCTAACACATCCAACATGCCTGTGGCAGCCCGTGAGGCAAGTATCTACACCGGCCTGACCCTGGCGGAATATTACCGTGACATGGGGTATGACGTCGCGATCATGGCGGATTCTACCTCAAGATGGGCTGAGGCCCTCCGTGAGCTGTCCGGACGCCTGGAAGAGATGCCCGCTGAGGAAGGATTCCCCGCATATCTGGCATCCCGCCTTTCCGCTTTCTATGAAAGAGCCGGCATGATGCACAACTTAAACGGAACCGACGGCTCAGTAACCATCATCGGGGCAGTATCGCCTCAGGGCGGTGACTTCTCTGAGCCTGTCACACAGAATACGAAACGTTTCGTCCGCTGTTTCTGGGGACTGGATAAGAGCCTTGCCTATTCCAGGCATTTCCCGGCAATCCACTGGCTGACCAGCTACAGCGAGTATTTAAATGACTTGAGCCACTGGTATCAGGACAATGTATCCCAGCAGTTCGTGGACTACCGCAACCGCCTGATGGCGCTGTTAAACCAGGAGAGCAGCCTGCTCGAGATCGTAAAGCTGATCGGAAGCGACGTGCTACCCGACGACCAGAAACTTGTACTGGAGATCGCCCGCGTAATCCGTCTCGGCTTCCTCCAGCAGAACGCATTCCACAAGGACGATACCTGCGTCTCCCTGGAGAAGCAGTATCTTATGATGGATACCATCCTGTATCTTTACAAACAGGCCCGGACGCTTGTCACTATGGGACATCCAATGTCCGTACTAAAGTCCGAGAACATCTTTGACCGGGTGATCGCCATCAAATACGACGTCCCCAATGACAAGCCAGAGATGTTCGCACAGTATCACAGAGATATTGACGCATTCTACCAGAGAGTGCTTGAAAAGAACGCGTAAGGAGGACCGGAATCATATGTCAATTGAATATTTAGGCTTAAGCAGCATAAACGGACCTCTCATTGCCCTGGAAGGCGTACAGGACGCTTTCTATGATGAAATCGTAGAGTTTGTCGTAGAAGGCACAGAGCATAAAATCGGGCGTATCGTGGAGGTCTATGAGGACAGGGCAGTCATCCAGGTCTTTGAAGGATCCGAGAACATGTCCCTGAAAAACACGCACACAAAACTTACCGGACATCCCATGGAGATTGCGCTTTCTCCGGATATGCTGGGACGTACATTCAACGGGATCGGACAGCCCGTTGACGACCTGGGTCCGATTGTCTCCACACTGAAACGAGATGTAAACGGACTCCCCCTAAATCCGGTGCGCCGTGAGTACCCGAGAAACTATATCCATACCGGGATTTCCGCAATCGACGGGCTAACGACCCTGATCCGCGGCCAGAAGCTCCCTATTTTCTCCGGAAACGGGCTTCCCCATGACCAGCTTGCCGCCCAGATTGTAAAGCAGGCTTCCCTGGGAGAGAATACAGATGAGAAATTCGCCATTGTTTTCGCGGCCATGGGCGTAAAACACGACGTGGCAGACTTCTTCCGCAATACCTTCGAGGAGAGCGGCGTTGCCGATCACGTTGCCATGTTCCTGAACCTGGCGAACGATCCTGTAGTAGAGCGTCTGATTACGCCGAAGGTGGCCCTGACAGTGGCCGAGTACCTTGCATTCGAACAAAACATGCATATCCTCGTTATCCTGACGGACATGACTTCCTTCGCGGAGGCCATGCGTGAGGTCTCCTCCTCCAAGGGAGAGATCCCCAGCCGTAAAGGATACCCGGGATACCTGTACAGCGAACTGGCAACGATCTATGAACGCGCCGGCATCGTTCAGGGCGTAAACGGGTCTGTCACTCAGCTTCCGATCCTGACAATGCCAAACGATGATATCACTCACCCGATCCCTGATCTGACCGGGTATATCACCGAGGGGCAGATCGTACTTGACCGTCCGCTGCACGGGCAGTCCATCTATCCGCCCATCAATATCCTGCCGTCACTGTCCCGTCTGATGAAAGACGGTATCGGGGAAGGCTACACACGGGAAGATCACCAGGATCTCGCCAACCAGCTCTTCTCCGCCTACGCCAAGGTGGGCGACGCCAGGAACCTGGCTTCCGTCATCGGCGAGGATGAGCTCTCGCCCATTGACAAGAAGTATCTGGAATTCGGAAAAGAATTCGAGGAGCGCTATATCGGCCAGGGCCAGAACGAAAACCGCAGCATGGAAGAGACGCTGGATCTGGGCTGGGAACTGCTGGGACGCCTGCCGAAGGAAGAGCTCGACAGAGTAGACACGAAGATCCTGGAGAAATACTATAAACGGATGGATGAGGACGAATAAGCAGACCGGGCACACATGCATGACCTGACGGAGATCCGGGTATACTTGACTTTACCTGACGCATATGCTATATTGTGCGTAGGCAAAAAGATAACAGCAGTCTTTATAAGGCAGCTAAAAGCGAAAAACCCGGAAGTGAGCACGACTTTCGGGTTTTTCTATTCCATTTTATTTATGGCGGCTTAGACCACAGGCTGGTTACCGGCTATTCGTCACTGTCCAGCCATTTGATGATGAGGTGGCAAACCACACCAGCCA
>CALWTQ010000004.1 GCA_944384505.1 uncultured Mediterraneibacter sp. | reverse complement strand
ACTGGCGCGGCTTGTAGCCTTTCGGCTGCGAAAGCTTTCCGGCCGCGCCTGCTTCTCGCAGCAGCTATATATTCACTAACTCCCGGTTTGAAAAAGCCCAGAAAACAGCCCCATTTCGAGAAAGATTCTGCGGAGATGAAGGATGGCGATGGATGACTTCGGAAGGGTATTAGTGAAGCTTAGAGTTCCAGCGAGGGACGTTAGGGCTGACGGTGGAATTGTCTGAGCGTAAGCGAGTTGTCCACCGTCAGTCCTTGCATTTAGTCCGTCACTGGAACTCTTAGTTTCACTTATATCCCTGGAGCGGAATCCAGAGCCATCCTTCATCTCCGCAGAATACGTCTCAGAAATAGCCCCTGTTTTCGAACGTTTTGCATTCGGACATTAGTGAACTTTATAGCTGATTACACCTGCTTTATTATTCTTGCCGGCACTCCGGCAATCATCACGTTATCTCCAAAGGATTTCGTCACCACCGCGCCGGAAGCCACAACTACATTATCCCCCAGGACAACTCCCGGATTGATCACCGCGTTTCCGCCAATCCAGCAGTTTTTTCCGATACGTACCGGCTGCGCACGCTCGATCCCTTTCTTTCTCTCCACAGGATCTGTAGGATGGTTGACCGTATAGATTCCAACCGACGGCCCGATCAGCGTATCGTCTCCAATGTCAATGCGCCCTGTATCCAGAAACACACAGTTGCCGTTTACAAATACATTGTCCCCTACATGGATATTAAATCCATAATCGCACTGAAAGTAGGACTTGATATTTACATTTTCCCCCATATGACCAAAGAGTCCCCAGAGGAGTTCATAGCGCTCCGCCTTCCGGGAATTATCCATTCCGTTCAGACGGAATATCTCTTTACTGCACCGGTATCTGATTTCCTTAAGCTCCGGATCATTGCACAGAAACCATTCCCCTCTTAACCACTTCTCTTTTTCTGTCATCTCCACATTCCTCCTCCAAGACTCTTTCCGGCACCTCTTCTTCCGGGTATTCACTCAGACATCATAAGAAGCGGATGCTCGTATTTCATCCGCTTCTTAATGCTCATTACAATTCTAGTCTTATTATAGGAATAATCTGCACTTTTGGCAAGAACTCTTTGCTTTTACAGGACTTTCGTCAGCGCCAGATCCAACACCTTCACAAACGTCTCCTTTACACGCGCCGCCGTCTCCACTACTTCCGCATGATTCAGGGGCTGGTCCAATATTCCCGCCGCATAATTCGTAATGCAGGAGATTCCCAGCACCGGAACTCCCATATGGGCGCATACAATGGCCTCCGGCACCGTGGACATTCCTACTGCGTCCGCGCCCATAACGCGCGCCATTCTCACCTCTGCGGGCGTCTCATAACAAGGTCCGGAGAACATCATATATACCCCTTCTTCCAGCGCAACTCCCTGCTCAGCTGCAAGTCTCTTCAGCTGTTCCCTGTATTTTCCTGAATATGTATCTGACATATCTGGAAATCTCGGGCCAAACTCTTCCATATTTTCTCCAAGCAGCGGGTTACTCCCAGAATAATTGATATGGTCGCTGAGCAGCATTAGTGTCCCGGGTTCAAAAGCTTTATTTACACCTCCGGCCGCATTGGTGATCACCATCTTCCGAACGCCGAGCTTCTTCATCAAACGTACCGGAAGTGTAATCATGCGCTGGCTGTAGCCCTCGTAGTAATGCACCCTCCCCTGCATGGCGACCACTTTTTTCCCGCAAATTTCTCCCATCACAAACTGTCCGGAATGCCCCTCTACTGTGGATATCGGGAAATCCGGCAAATCACTGTATGGAATACAGATCTTATCCTCTATCCGGTCTGCATAATCTCCCAGACCACTCCCCAGAATCAGGCCGATTTCCGGCTCAAACGCTGTTCTCTCCCTGATCCTTGCCTCACATTTCTGGATCATATCTGCCTCTTTCATTTTTCTCTCCTTAGCGCGGATGCGTACATTCTGGCACGCCCCTTGTTTTTTTATATTAATCATGATATCTCTGCCGCGTATTCCTCAATGCCAAGCCTTACATACTGTTCCTGTGGAGCTTCGTTCTCCTCCATAAGCCGCACCATAGCCCGGATCATACGTTCTTCTGTCTCAGTATCGTCAATCGGATGTTCCTGATGCGGATCATTCTCGAGGTCGTAGAGGAGTGTTCCAAAATCCATAAGTACTCTGGGCGGGAATCCAAGGGTGCGAATACCATATCCCCCTTTGATTCGGAACATCGGACAGCCCTTTGTAAATGAAAAACCTTCATGGAATTCGGCCGTTTTCATCTCCTCCACTGTGATCGCTCCCGGATAGCTGGTGGGTTCTACAATGTAATTATACAATTCGTTTTCCTTATCCGGAAGCGGACATCTCATATAGACATATCGCCCATCTGTTACATTGACGTGTACTCCGTGCTGTCCGAACAAAGCATACTCTCTGACCGCTTTATCATTTTCCATTGTTTCTCTCAGAGGATGGCCCTGCATATCTTTCGGTATTTCCTGACCGAAGTATTCAAGCAGAGTCGGTGCAAGATCTATGGTCTGCACAAGCGCCTGCCGTCTCTCCCCTGCTCTGCCGACACGCGGGTCCCAGATAAACAGCGGAATTCTCGCAAGTTCGCTGAAATAGGGCATCATCATCTTTCCCCACCAGTTGTGCTCCGTCAGCATGAAGCCATGATCTGTATTGACGATCAGCATAGTATCCTTCCACATGTCGTACTCATCCATCACATCCAGAACTTTGCCCAGATAAGTATCGCACATTGACACAATTGCCTTATACTCATTGATACAGTGCTCCGCCTGCTCCGGCGTCTCTACGACCTCGTGATATCCCGGCCAGTCAAACATCACTCCGTCATATCCGTCTTTATATGGTTCTTTATATTTTTCCGGAGTAAAGAACGGTTCATGAGGGTCATAATTCTCGAGCTGCAGATACCAGTTGTCTGCATTATGGTTCTCATGGATAAAATGAAGACCATTGGAGAAATTCTGTACAATCGACTGATTCTTCTCCTCCTTCATATACTTCCTGTTAATATATTCCTGACGGCCGCAAAAATCTTTGCGCCCCCCAATATGTTCAGGCGCCTCAAAATCCACCAGGCCTTTGAACGGATCCCCCTCCTGGCCTCTTACAAACTCATAAGAATTGTACTGGTTAAGGTAGATACCTCCACCCTCTTCCCAGTAATGCCAGTGGTCTGTTGTAATATGTGTGTAAATTCCGTTCTCTTTCAGAATCCTGGGCATGGAATCATCATATGGCTCAAGCGGCCCCCAGCTTCTGTGAAGGAAATTATACCGTCCTGTATGGATCTCTCTGCGGGCCGGCATACATGGCATGCTCCCTACATAACAATTATCAAAAGTAACTGTCTGCCGAGCCAGACGCTGAAAATTGGGTGCCTCAATATCCGTATATCCATAAGGCGGCAGATAGTGCCGGTTCAATGAATCAAACATCACCATAATCGCTTTCATCTTTTCGTCTCTCCTTTTCTATCGGTTTATTTGTCCGCGGGCACATGCTAATCGTCATCATGGCAGCCTACGCCGGCCGGTGGAGTAATATGCCGCGCGCCAAACGCAAGTACAAGCAGTGTCACAGCGTAAGGCAGCATTGCCATGATCTGTGGCGGAACTCCCCGGCCCTGAAAACTAATTTGCAAAGCGTCTGAAAAGCCAAAAATAAGCGCGCACAGCAATACCTGAAACGGATTATACTTTGCGAGAATCATAATTGCCACCGCGATATATCCCCTTCCCGCGGACATATCACGCACATACATGTTCAGGTGATCCAGAGAAAGGTACGCTCCCCCCAATCCTGCAAGTACACCGCTTGCAGTCACACCGATATATTTTATTTTATGTACTGCCAGACCTACTGTTGAAGCCGCCTTTGGGTTTTCCCCCACCATTCTGAGCCTTAGTCCAAAACGGGTTTTAAACAGCAGAAAATATTCAAAAAACATAACGGCCAGCATTATATAAGTAATCGGCGATGTAAATACATTTCCATCAATTGAAGCAACCTGCGGTGACGACCCTTTATTATCCCAGATGATCTGCATCAGAAGCGTTGTCGCGGCAACTGCAAGCAGATTCAGGCCAATACCGCTTATCACCTGATTCACCTTATATCTGACACTAAGCACGGCATGCCCCAGTCCAAACAGACCGCCGCCGGCCATACCTGCCAAGATGCCTATTACCGCATTCCCAGAATAGAAAGAGCCAAGCACGCCGCAGAATGCGCCCATTGTCATCATACTTTCCAGCCCCAGCGCCATAACTCCGCTCTTAACTGAAAGTACACCGCCAAGTGCCGCTAATATCAACGGAACAGACATACTGAACGTCGAAGTGATAACTGACATCAAATCACTCATGCTTTCCTGCCTCCTCTCCTTTTCCCGATACGGAGAATATCTTTCACTAGCAGCGGCGCTGCTACAAGCAGAATAATACATGCCTGTATTACATCAATAAACTCTGTCGGAATTCCAGTTGTTCTGTTAAGCACCATACAGCCTGCTCTCAAGGCGCCGAAGATAATCCCCGATAAAATAACTGCGATCGGACTGTCTCCTGCAAGGGCCGCAACAGCAATTCCGTCAAATCCATATCCTGACGAAAAATCTGCTATCAGCCTGTGATCACTGCCCAGTACATGAGTACCGCCCAAAAGTCCTGATATTGCCCCGCTTATAAGCATCGCAATTATCATTACCTTACCGATCTTGATTCCTGCAGTTTCAGATGCAGGAATACTCAGTCCCACGCATCTGGACTCATACCCAAGCCTGGTTCTGTCAAAAATCAACTTTACTCCAATGCAGACCGCAGCAGCAGCCAGTATTCCGATAGTCAGCTGAGTGCCATTTACAAGCTTTGGAAGCCATGCTGTTTCATCAAACAGTCTGGTCTGGGCCAAAGTTTTTCCTTCCTCTTTAAGAGGATAGTTTACCATGTAAGAAATAAAATTCTGCGCGATCGTATTAAGCATCATGGTAGCTATTACTTCGTTAGATCCAAACTTTACCTTCATAGCTCCTACCAGTCCCGCATACAGCCCGCCAAACAGCATTGCGCTTATAAGCGCCGACACAATCAGAACCGGCGTAGGAAGGCTGACCGGCATCAGCGCCACCAGGGATGCTCCCAGAGCGCCCATGTAAAGCTGACCTTCAATTCCAAGATTAATCAGGTTAACCCTCTTTGCGACAACGTACGCCAGTCCCGCAAAAATAAGCGGCGTTGCCTGAATCAGAGTCTGGCAGATCGCTGTTTTCCCTATAAACGCCCCTTCAAATATGGATGCATATGCCTCAAACGGATTATATCCGCAGACAAAAATAATAATACCGCCTAAAATCAGAGCCAGAATCAGCGCCACAACAGACATATATTTCTCAATTATTATTTTTGCAGTCAGTTTTGCTTTTTTCTCACTCATATTGTAAGCCCTCTCTTCCAGCAGCTCCGGTCATCAGCAGTCCAAGATGCATATCATCGAACTGCTCTGGTAATCCTTCCGCGACGATTCTCCCGTCGTACATTACCATGAGTCTGTCACTTAAGTTTTTTACTTCATCTAGGTCAGCTGAGATAAGAAGAATCGCCTTTCCCTCATCCCTGAGCTTTAAGAGCCGTTCATGTATGTACTCTATAGCGCCAATATCAACACCGCGTGTAGGCTGCGCCACAATCAGTACATCCGGATCCTCACTGAATACTCTTGCAATTACGATTTTTTGCTGGTTTCCGCCTGAAAGTGAACTGCACTTAACCGAGATATTAGGAGCTTTTATTCCGTATTCCTTTAATAGATTTTCTGTAAATTCCCGAATTCGTCTGCGGTTCATAACTCCGTTCTTCTGAAACAGCTTCTGATACCCGAGTATCAGATTATCCCTAACTGAAAGTTCTAAAACCAGTCCTCTTGTCATCCTGTCTTCCGGAATATGTCCGACTTTTCTGCTTATAAAATCTCCGGGCGCCCCTTCCAGCTTTTCTCCGTCCTTCTCAATCAGAGAAACATCAGCCTTCCGTATTCCTGTAAGACATTCGATCAGTTCTGTCTGACCATTTCCTTCTATGCCTGCGATCCCTAGGATTTCTCCTTCTTTCAGCTGAAAACTGATCTTATCAAGAACTGTCTTCTCTTTTTCCCGAAGCGTGATTTCTTTGACATTTAAACGGACTTTTCCTACGCTCTGTGTTTTTCTGCAGATTCCAAGCTCCACTTCCCGTCCGACCATCATCTGCGCAAGTTCTTCTGTTGTTACACCTTTCGTACTGATATCCGACTGAATCATCCTGCCATCCCGCAGTACGCTGACCGTATCCGCTACCTCCAGTGTCTCCTTTAGTTTATGCGTAATAATAGTGATGCTGGTTCCCGCTTTTTTAAGTTCTCGTAATATCCGGAAAAGCTCTTCCACCTCCTGAGGCGTCAGTACGGCTGTCGGTTCATCTAATATCAATATCTTCGCGTTCCTGTATATTGCCTTTAAAATTTCCACCTTCTGCTGCTCGCCTACAGAGAGTTCTTTCACTTTCTGATCAGCCTGAATCTGAAAACCGTATCTGTCAATCATCTCCTGTACTTGTCTTTGTGCGCTTGCCTTATCAAATATAACGCCTCTGACAGGTTCACATCCAACCACAATATTTTCTGTCACACTCATTACCGGAGTGAGCATAAAATGCTGGTGAACCATACCTATGCCAAGGTCAATGGCCTGTTTAGGTTTTTTCAGATCCACCTGTTTTCCATTGACAATTATTGTTCCTTCATCCGGTCTGCAGATTCCATACAATACTTTCATCAAAGTGGACTTACCCGCACCGTTTTCACCTAAAAGAGAATGTATTTCCCCTTTTTTCAGAGCAAAGTCAACATGATCCAATGCAAGGACCAGCGGGTATTGCTTTGTAATGTTCTTCATCTCTACTGCGTACATTCTTTGGTTCCTCCAAACGCCACCGGATATACTATGACTGATACTGATTCTCAGCTGTCCACTGCTCTAATTCATCTGCATTGCTGCAAGGTGTAAGCTCCCCGCTCTTTAACTGCTGCCTGATCTCGTCAACTGCAGTCTGTATCTCATCCGGAAGTACCACATTCGATCCTTCTGTCACACAGTCCACCGCACCTTCTTTAATTCCACTGATATGAAGTCCTGTCTCCCAAGTACCGTCTATAACTTTCTGAACTTCATTATATACCATAGAGCTTACATCCCTGATTGAAGACGCCGGAATATAATCCGGTTCTTCTGAATTCTGGTTTGTCCCCACTCCAAACGCGTACGCTCCTGTTTCTTTTGCCGCCGAGAAGATTCCCAGTCCGCCTGCTCCTGCGATACATTGGATAAAATCAACATCTTTATTGTACATAGAGAGCGCAACCTCTTTCGCGCGTCCAGGATCGCCGAAATCTCCCACAACCCCTTCCAGCACTTCCACATCCGGATTTACATATTTTGCTCCCGCTGAAAATCCTACCAGACCTTCACGAAGGCCGGGCTGATCCTGTCCCAGAATTACGCCAATAACATTCGCATCGTTCGCATATTTCATATCACTCAGAGTTCCCAACCCTGCAATGACTCCCGCCAGGAAGGTCTGTTCACTCCATTCCGTCTGAATCGAACTGATTTCCTCAAGGTCCGATGAACTGTCAATTACGGATATCTTCTGATCCGGAAATTCTTTTGCCGTCTCAACCATAGCTTCTTCCATATCCTGCCCTACGCCTATCAGGAGATCATATTCTCCGGTTTCCGCGAACTGCCTGCCATATGATACAAAATCACTGACCGACTCAGGTTCAACATAATCAAACTCTATGCCTAGTTCTTCTTCTGCCCGTGTAATTCCTTCGTAAGCCATATCATTAAAATTCTTGTCTCCCAGGCCGCCTGTCCCGAAAATGATTCCAACCTTTACCGCGCCGTCACTGTTTTCAGATGTACTGCTGTTGTCACTTCCTCCACATCCAGCCATAGATGCCGCCACACAGACTGCCAGAAATAATGCTGTTACCTTTTTCTTTTTCATGATATTTTTCTCTCCTTTTTCAACGTTTTCCAGATAATTATCCGATTTGTTGAAATCATTTTATTGATTTAGTACACGAAAATAAATAAAAGCTGTAGACTTTTTGTTAAAAAATTTTAACATTATTTTTCTACAACTTTTTATTTTCTATTATTTTGTTGATATTCTGTCACTTTTTTGATATTCGGACGCTGTTCTGCTGCCGTGTTATTTCTGGGGACACTCCCGTATAATCCCGATATACTTTTGAAAAATAACTGGCTGCTGTGTATCCGACCGCATCAGCAATTTCATATATTTTCATATCCGTATGTATAAGCAGATCTTTGGCTTTCTCCAGCCTGTACTTCATCAGATATGTTCCAAATTTTTCTCCAATCTCCGCCTTAAAAAGCCGGCTCAGATATTCGGAAGATCTGTACACAGCCGCCGCGACCTCCCTCAGCGATAAATCCTGTTTTCCATAATTTCTATGAATATATGCAACTGCCTCTCTGATACTTGGAGAATACTGGATCTGCTTCTCAGAATACAATATCCGAAGCTGTTCCATACAATAATTTTCATAATCTCTAAACGCCCACTCCTTGCTGATCTCTCCTTCGCCTTTACATTCCGGACTGTGCTCCTGTAACAGCTCTTCCATCCCAAGACTGAAACGGATACAGATCTCCCTCGCCCACTCTACATCTTTAAGCGTTGGACTGCAGATCATATCAAACCATCGTCCTATTTTCCCCGCAACAGTGTCCATGTCCTCATACAGAAGCTCATTTAAAATTTTACTGTACTCTTTCTTCAGGACACCTCTGTCAGCTGCCGGCCTCTGATTCATATCATTTTCTGTGTAATAACCACTCTCACAGAAAAATCCATATCCCAGCAAAACTTCCGCCTTCTCCAGAGCATCCATAATACGGCCGCTTTCCCGCATCGGAGAAGTTGATACCACAATACCTCTTCCCTGCTCATTCCATTCCTGCCAGAAATGTTTTGCTGCCCTTGTCAGCTCATACTCATGTTCTGACTGCATAACCAGATAAATATTATCCCTCTGAAGAATAGGCCTCAAAATATGTATCTTCTGATTTTCGATAAAGTGGTCGATAATCTTCTTTTCTTCAAGGCTGTCTCTGCTGCAGACAGCGGTCACAAGATAATATTCATTATCCTTTAGATGATGCCGTATCCAAAAATCTCTTATAAATTCCTGATCGTCTCTGTGTTGGAAACAGGCAAAGACATCAAGATATCCGGTAGAATAATAATTATCTTCATGCCCGGCCATAAGCTCTCTGTTCTGGTTTTCTATTTCTTCCAGGGCATCAATGATATCCCTTCCTCTCATCTCTGATTTCAGCAGATATTTTCTTGCCCCATATGCCACTGCTTCCTGCGCATATGAAAACTCCGCATAGTTTGTCAAAATAATAAACGCCGCATACGGAAGTTCTTTTCTCAGCGCTTTTATCAGAGACAGTCCATCCATCCCCGGCATTTTAATATCTGTAATCACTATGTCTACATGGTTATCCACTGCCGCCTTATATGCCTCGACTCCGTTTTCTGCTATAGCGGCAATCTCAAATTCCGGATTCGCTGAGCGCTCAATACTGTACTGTATCCACTCTCTAATGGGCGTCTCATCGTCAGCTATCAGTATTTTCATCATTTTTGTCCCCCGATTCTGTTACAGGAATACAGATCACAACTTCTGTCCCCACATTTTTCTGACTCAGAATTTGAAGTCCGAATTGCTCCCCATAATTCAATTTCAGCCTTTCATTAACATTACGAATCCCTACTTTATTCATGCTCAGTGATTTATCCAAGACTTCATTAATCCGATCCTGATCCATCCCGATTCCATTATCCTTTACACTGATATAAAGCACATCTTCTATAATCCTGCTGCGGATTAGTATATGACAGATCTCTTTTTCTTTCAGGCTGTAAAATATCGCATTTTCTACGATAGGCTGGGTAATAAAATCCGGCACAATACAGGAAAGCGTCTCCTCAGGCATATCCATTTCTATTACAAACCGCTCTCTGTACCTTGCCTTCTGAAGATCAATATAATATTCCAGGGTTTCTTTTTCTTCCCTAAGCGTAATCATTTTTTCTGAACTTGACAATGTTTTTCTCAAAAGCTTAGAAAAATCAATGAGCATCTTTTCCGCGTCCTCATTCCTGCCCATCTCGACATAGAAACGGATGGAACTTAATGTATTATAAATAAAATGAGGATTAATCTGTGTTTGAAGGAAATCGAGCTGCAGTCTGTGTTTCTTCCGTTCAATGCTCTGGATCTCTTCTACCTGATCTTCCAGTTTCTCTGCCATGACATTGAAAGATTCTGCTATCTCGGCCAATTCTCCCCTGCCCTGATCCGCCTCCGGTATTCTCACCTGCAGATTTCCTTTTGCGACCGCACTCATCTTATTCTTAATTGCGTCAATCGGTCTGACTATTGTCCGAAATGAGAAAAAGGTCATAGGCAGGAAACACAAAATAAAGAGTAAAATAAGGATTCCGGATACAAGAACAATTCTGTTCACAGGCTCCAGTACCGCTTTCAGGTCCATGCTTTCCAGAAGATAAAGATTCGTCCCAGGTATTTTTTCATAAAAACTTATCATATCCGCTGACCGGTCGATAGAACATCCCGCCCCTTCAGAAAAAGAAAAGTCCGCCTCCCTTTCCGCGCCTATATACATCTCTCCAACCGAAGTCTTTTCTCTGGCTGAATAGATCCGTCCGCTCTCATCTACAATACAATACTCTCTTCCGCTCTCACTTAAATTCTGAAAAGAGTTGTACATTGCCGGCTCGCTGAATTGCAGCAGTACATACCCTGTCTGCCGGTCACTTAAAAGATCCCTGATTGAATAAACCAGATAACAGCTGTATCTGTACAGGCCGGTCTGTTCCTCGTCGTTAACAGGGCCATATAGACGAAATCCATCTGCTTCTTCCTCAGTCTCGTGCAGGACCTGTTCCAGTACCCCTCTGGAAATTTCCGGATAGTCGCTGGCATACCGGAGTCCGAGTTCATCGTAAATATAGACCCGGTATGTTCCGCTCAATTCGTAGTTGCTGTTTATCTCATCGCTGATGAAAGCATCCACTGAGCCGCTGACTTCCATTTCAGTATCAAGCCAGTCAATCAGCCCGGAATTTTCAGCGATTGTTTTTGCACTGGCCTTTAAAGCAGAAATCACCTGCGCGGGCTGCCGTACTGACTGATTCAGAATCGACTGATGAAGGCTGACAAGTTCTCTGCTGACAACAGTTCGTGAATACATCGTAATCAAAAGAACCAGAACGCCTACCAAAACCAGCGTCAGCAGCATTATTTTTATAAAATATCGTTTCATATAGCTGAATTTCATCTTCATCAGCAGCGCCGCTCCCCTTTTTCAAAATAAAGAAGCAGACAGAGCGGGGAATCCTCCCCGCTGCACACTGTCTGCCATTACTTTGTATCTTTACTGTCTTTTCTTATTTCACCAGATCAAGAAGCGCTCCCTTTGGTACCGCTCCAACCTGCTTTCCGGAGATCTCCCCATTCTTAAATGCGATGAACGTCGGGATGCTCATAACGCCATAGCGCTGTGCGATCTCCATATTCTCATCGATATTGATCTTACACACTTTCACGCCCGCCGCTTCGCCTGCGACCTCCTCCACAACCGGAGCCATCATCTTGCAGGGTCCGCACCAGTCTGCATAAAAGTCAACCAGTACCGGCTGATCCGCCTTCAATACTTCCTCGTCAAATGTTGCTGTTGTCAATTTTACTGCTGCCATTTCTATATCCTCCTTTGATCTTTTTCATTTCACTTTATATTATCTAACTGATAATCCTAGTATATCACACTTTATATTTTTTTCCGTGACAAAATCACGTTACATTACTTTATATTTTCCCCAGGCGCCCTGCATCCAGGATCTTGATTTTTCCGCGAGTCAGTTTCACCAGGCCATCTGCCTGGAACTGTTTCAGGATCCTGCTCACGACCTCCCTGGCTGTACCCGCGTCTCTTGCGATGTCCTCGTGTGTCACCATCAGCTCATCGCCGCCTGATAGTCCCCGGTGTTCGAGAAGCGCCGCTGCGATCCTTGACGCCACATTAGAAAATACAAACTGATTGAACAGCCACATAATATCAGAAAACTTCTCTGATATCATTTCCATCGTATAATCTTTCACCGCTCCGCTCTCGTCATACAGCTTTCGGTATGCTCTCTTCGGAATTGTCCATACCGTGCAGTCCGTCTCCATCTCCATGTCAAGCTCTATATCCATGCCACTTAACATACACGCGGCACTTAAGATACTCACATCTCCGTCCAGAAGCCTGAAAAGCGTTATATCCCCTCCCGCTGGGGATGTGATAAATACTCTCGCCCGGCCTGATACAATGATCTGCACTCCGGCGCACTCGCCTCCGCCGAAATGGAGTCTTGTCTTCTTCGGACAGAAGCTCTCTGTCGTATTCTCTATAATTTCCTGCTGCTGTTCTTCTGTAAGTTTTCCCCAGAAAGGAAATACATTTTCAAAAATACTGGCTTCAGCCATTGCTCTCTTCACCGTCTCTTTGTTCATATACTGGCATTTAGCTCCAGTATAAGCGTTTTTTTGAAAAATAGCAATGTCCGTAAAAAATTTTACTTTTGTTGTTTTAACAACATACTTTTCTTTCTCAATATATTACACTCTTTCCGTAAGCGAAAAACACTTCAAGGAGGATACACATGGAAAATAAAATGTTCTGTTACCAATGCCAGGAGACCGCCGGATGCACCGGATGCACTATATCAGGAGTATGCGGCAAAAAACCGGACATGGCCGCTATGCAGGATCTTCTTGTATATGTCACAAAGGGATTGTCTGCCGTAACGACGGCTCTGCGCAGAGAAGGGACAGAAATCCCTCAGGCAGTCAGCCAGCTTATCACCCATAACCTGTTTACCACGATAACAAACGCTAATTTTGATAAAGATGCTGTTACAGCACGGATTCAGGAAACTCTGTCTGTGAAAGAAGAGCTGCTTAAACAGTTGAAAATTTCCGGCAGTCAGGATCTTTCCGCACTGCCAGAAGCAGCGCTCTGGAATGGTCCGGAATCAGAATTTTCCGCAAAGGCTGCCACTGTGGGAGTCCTCTCCACAGAAAACGAGGATATCAGAAGCCTTCGTGAACTTATCACCTATGGGCTGAAAGGACTTTCTGCCTACACTAAGCACGCCAACGCACTGCTCCATAACAGCGCAGAGTTGGATGCGTTTTTACAGCGCGCTCTCTGTGCTACACTGGACAACACGCTCTCTGTGGACGACCTGATCGCTCTTACCATGGAAGTCGGTAAATACGGCGTGGACGGGATGGCGCTTCTGGATCAGGCTAACACGGAAACTTATGGACATCCTGAGATCACAAAGGTCAGCATCGGCGTTGGAACACGCCCGGGAATCCTCGTATCAGGCCATGATCTTCGAGATTTGGAGATGCTCCTGGAACAGACTCAGGGCAGCGGCGTGGATGTGTACACTCACTCAGAGATGCTGCCGGCACACTATTATCCCGCTTTTAAAAAGTATCCCAACTTTATCGGGAATTATGGCAACGCATGGTGGAAACAAAAGGAGGAATTTGAGAAATTCAACGGTCCCATCCTTATGACTACCAACTGCATTGTTCCGCCAAAAGACAGCTATAAAGACCGTCTTTACACTACGGGAGCAGCGGGTTATGCGGGATGCCGCCACATTCCGGGCAAAATCGGAGAGGAGAAAGACTTCTCCCAAATCATTGAACACGCAAAGCGCTGCGCCGCCCCGGAGGAACTGGAACAGGGGGAAATCACAGGCGGTTTTGCCCACAATCAGGTGCTCGCCCTCGCAGATCAGATTGTAGAGGCGGTAAAATCCGGCACCATCCGCAGGTTTATCGTTATGGCCGGCTGTGACGGACGGGCTAAATCAAGGAACTATTATACCGAATTTGCCCAGGCTCTGCCCAGAGACACCGTGATTCTCACCGCTGGATGCGCGAAATATAAATATAACAAGCTTGATTTGGGAGATATCGGAGGAATTCCCCGGGTTCTGGACGCCGGACAGTGCAATGACTCCTATTCTCTGGCTGTCATCGCACTGAAGCTCAAAGAAGTATTCGGTCTGGAAGATATCAATGAACTCCCCATCGTCTACAACATTGCATGGTATGAGCAGAAAGCCGTCATTGTGCTTCTCGCCCTGCTGTATCTGGGAGTAAAAAATATTCATCTCGGCCCGACGCTTCCCGCATTTCTATCGCCTAACGTGGCAAAGGTCCTTACAGACACCTTCGGCATCGCAGGGATCGGCACAGTAGAGGATGATATAAAGCTGTTTTTTGGAGAATAAATTTATTGTAACAGTTCAGCTAACTGTGATAGCTGAACTGTTGCAATTTATTATATTTTCATAAGATTATCGTCACACCTTCGTCACATTTTCGTAATAAACTTTTGGTGCATGAAGGGAGTATGATACAAATGACAAATGAACAATACTACACTCTGATTCAGCCCTACACGGACGCTATGAATCTGATCCTTACGCGCCTGGATGTCTTAAATCATCAGGCCGGGGAACATGAACAGTCCCGTCCAATCCACAGCATTACAAACCGAATTAAAGAAAAAAACAGTATTGAAAATAAACTTCGGAAGAAGCATTCTGACTTAAGTGTAAACAGCGCCAGGACCCTTCTCAAAGACATTGCCGGAATCCGTGTCATCTGCTTCTTTGAGCGGGACATCCGGCTTCTGGCCGGATGCCTGAAAAAACAGACAGATCTCATTGTAATCAGCGAGAAAGACTACATAAAAAATCCAAAACCAAACGGATACCGAAGTTTCCACCTGATCATAGGAGTCCCGATCTATCACCTGGAAGGAATGGAATACTATCCTGTGGAAATCCAGTTCCGCACCATATCCATGGACTTCTGGGCCGCTATGGAACACAGGATCTGCTATAAAAACCAGCCGTTCAATGAGATGGAGATGCGCAGCGCCTTTCTCCAGTATTCGGATATACTGGAAAAGATGGAAAAATCTTTTGAGGTCTACAGCGAAAATGCGATCGAACAGCCGACCTGATATTTTCTCTCCGCTACCACGCCAGAATCTCTCCTGTTATAATCCTGTTCTTTTCTTCTGTCCGGTCAAACAGAACCGCTTTTCCATGCCCCACGCAGTTCTCCCATCTCAGAATATCCGTAGGAGTCATGATCTCTCTGTGGCACAGAAAGAGTACATACTCTCTGTCTCCGCAGATGATCTGCACTCCTTCTGAGTCTTTTGGATCCACCTCGCTTGTTCGCACATGCGAGTTCAGCTTCACAGACTTTACCAGAGCCGGAGCTGTCTTTCCCTTCTCTCCGCCGTTTATGACTGTGATTCTTCTGGTAAATCCGTCTGCCGACCATCTTCCGCGGTAAGTAAGATTCGGATGCTTTTCATTATAATAGCTGGACTGTTCTGTCTCTTCCAGACTGTACGCTTCTACTTTTTCCACTGACTGAATATACGTTTCCATTTCCCGTCCAGTAAAGTGTACACACGGGAAGCCATTCTTCCCGGTATACAGCTCTGCCTCCCCGCTTCCGTCAAAATGAAGGCACGATTCGTAAGTGTGACTGCCCTCTGTATAAAAAGCATCGATCAGCACATAGATATCCGGATGAATCCAGATCACTTTCCGGTTTGTAAGAACGCCCCGATCCAAATATCCCAGATGAGTACCCTCTACAAAGCTTCCGGACTTCCCCTCATAATACTGCTGTTTCAGGCAGGTGCACAAATTTTTATACTCCCAGGAAGAGACGCAGTCTGAAAATCCTTTTCCATCCACAAGCACTGTGTTGTGCGCGGCGGCTTCTTTAAGCTCATAGCGCTTTGGCACATCCATGTAAGTATATCGTCCGGAATCCACAAGCACGTCCTCTCCATGTATCACAAGATCTACGTGAAGCTTATCCGCATGTCCGTGTCCCCCTCCGGTTTCCCCGCAGTGGAAATGAAGCAGATTTTCCTTTTCTCCCCAGCCGCTTCGCAGATAATAATTCCCCCCAAAGGGAAGTTCCGCTGAAACAAAATCCGGTTCTTCGGGCCTGATCTTTCCATACTCCTCACAGCCTTTCCATCCGAACTTCCATGCGCTGTCGTAGTCCGGTCTTTCAAAACCGCCGGATTTAAGCATTCCATCACGGAAAAGATAAGCCCCTTCCGTAATTTGATTTCTCAGATCAGAAGCATCGCTGTCGCCCTGTGTGAACTGGGTATGATCCGGCTTTTTCCATTTATAATCCACATACGCCATCCGCCGGGCCGCATCTTCAATCTCTGACGGAATGAAAAGTCCTGCCCGCCTTCCATAATAAATCGTATTCAGATAGCAGTGGTATACCTCATTGTGATACATTGGCGACTGCTCCCACTGCATCCCATCAGGAAGCACCTGAACCTGTGTGGACTGACTCAGCCGCTTCAGCGCTTCCTGCGCTGCTTCTTCTGAGCCAGGCAGCGCCAGAGAAAAAAGGAAGAGTCCGCAGGCCTCTATAACTCCCCAGTTGCTGATATACTTATAAGGCGGAAATTCTGACAGAAGACGCTGCTGATGTCTTCGCATGCATTCCTCCACTTCCGCTAAAAAGTCCTCTGTAACAGCCGGGCTGTTCAATATCAGAGGAAGTGAGCTAAGCCACATCTCGGCCCGTATTCCGGTCTCCAGCATCCGCCAGGGCCCCACATCCAGACTTTCCTTCACTCCGGCGTCCGCCCGGTGAATCCAGTCTCTTAAAAGGCGCACATAATTCTGTGCATACCGCTCTTCCCCTGTCAGACAATATGCCTGGGCGAGGCAGGGCAGGAATCTGTGCCGATTAAACTGCCACAGGAACTCCCGATCGCCTTTCGGTATAATACTCCAGTCAATCTCCCCCTCAAAATGTATTGGTTCCCATGTCCTTTCCATATCCCATGTAAAATCAAATAAAAATGTATTTTCACACGCATCATCCGCTGTCCGGATCACGTGTTCTGTATCCTCCTGCCAGTATTGCCTGCAGTAGGCGCTGATCAGCTCCGGCTCGTCAGCACCGAAGATCTCCTGCAGATTTCTAATCCATTCCATACTCTGCTCCTCCTGTTCGGAACGAAACAGCTCCTTCCGCCTGTATGTACACTGTAGCAAAACGCTGTAAACTGTTTCCCTAAAATCACTTGTCTGACAGCAACTATATCTATGGGGTATCCATTTGTCAATAACAGTACAGATATTTCCCGCTTTTGTGCGGATATTTCCTGAAATTGGGAATGCCATACAAAGGGCATGTCAGAACCCTCTGTATGGCAATGGCAGATTTTGATTTATATGTAAAGCAGGTTTTTTATCCCCTGCGATACACCATTTAAAACAGCTTTTCGGACCGTTCTTCCGGATCTTCCCACTCATTCCTGATGCTTTTTCAGATATCTGCTCAGATACTGATATCCCCCCGGCGGAAGCATTGATTTCACTGCTTCCAGATTATCACGTATCACAGCCTGTCTGACCGCCGACGCACTGATCGGAATCCCTCCTGACGTTATTCTCTCGATCTCCTTTACATTTATACCATAACGGGGCAGTATTCCTTTCATCTCCTGATTATACATACCGGTCACCGCACAGCCAGGTTCTGTACCGACAAACCTTTCCGTAATATGCAGCTCCGGCGCGATCCGCTTTGCAAAAAGTTCCAGATCCAGACGGCAGTTTGCTCTCCTGCCCTGCGCCTTATCCTTGAAAAAATACGTTGGGAAAGTGGCCGCCGATACCATGTAGTCCCCTGTCCAGTGGACAAGTATCCGGTCCATGCCGCTGATCCCCTCTCTCACCATTTCAAAACGCTCTTTCGGGGTGAACATGCCTCTGTCATCCGATAACAGAAACAGATGGAGATAATCGCATTCCTCCAGTGCTTTCTGTAAAAGATACTTATGCCCCAGCGTAAACGGATTACAGTTCGCCACAACCGCTCCGATTTTCCTGTCTTTCTCCAGCGCCTCTCCCGGCGTTTCTCTTCTGATGTCTTCTATAAACTTATCAAACCCGCTTTTTCTGTTTTCCATAAACAGAATCTGTTTCGTCATGAGAATCGTATAAAACCCCATATCCGAAAACATATCCTGATTGCCCGGCTTCGTATAGATGAAAATATGAGGCCTTCCCTTCTCAAACTCGTACTGGATCAATTCAGACAGAATCTGAGCGGAAATCCCCCGGCCCTGATACGCCGGGTCAACGGCTATACATTTGAGTACATTCCGGTCTGCCGAACCTGTTCCTGTAATCTCATGCTTTTCGTTCAGAATGCATATGGAGTATTCAATTCCTTCATCATATTCGAGATTCATCTTTTTCAGGAAAATTTTCAGCTGATCCAGTTCTCTTCCTGACAATGGATTTCCAGACAGAATCATCTTCCCCACCTCTCCAGAAGCAGTGCTAAAAATATCGCGGCGGCCAGAAGATCGGCGCAGCCGCCCGGGCTGATATTTCTCCTTATGTAATCCCTGTCCATCCGGCACAGTTTCTCCACTGCATTCTCCTGGTAAGCGCCGCCCTCAGCCAGGAATCTTTTCGCTTCATTCTGTACTTCACGCAGGGTATCCGGATTGTGACGTGATATTACATTCGAGTCCTCCACTTCACTCATCAAAATAAAGAGTGTCTGTAATTTGATTGTATTCCAGTCTTTTTTCTCCTCCAGGCCTTTTTTCAGAACAGGAAGGGCAAGCCTGAAAACAGCCGGATATCCGCGGGCTGCCTCTCCCCTCACTCCCGTTGTCCCGTATTGTTTCAGATTCTTTTCTCCGTGACTTTCTGCCTCTCTTCCAGAAACAGCCGCCATTTCTTTTTTTAATATATCAGCCGCCATTTCCTGCTCCATCTGAACCAGGCTCTCCACCGTAAGACGGCCCTCTCCCTCCCGCAGGCATCTCCCTGCCGCCGCACAGAAAATGCCGATTGTAAAGATGAGCCCCTTATGCGTATTCACTCCGCACGTCGCCCTGTACATTGCCTTCTCCGCCCATATTCCTGTTCTGCGTATCGCCCGGAACAGCTCTTTGGGCGTGCAGAGCAGAGTAAATCCCTGCTCTGCCATGTATGTAAAATAAGGCAGCAGCGTTTCCGCGCTGATCCGGAATGTCAGATGGTTCATATCATCATGAGCGCCCTGTGAATAGAAATCTACCAGGCCGGGCTTTGGGGTTGTATACACTTCTTCCAACAGGGCCTGTCTCGCCCTGATTCCGATTTCCTCCGCCACAGATTCCGCTGTGGTGCTTTTCAGCTGAGTTTCTCCCATCTTCTCCCTCTCCTGTTCTTACACTTCTATTCCTCTGAAAACTCGAAAGGCTTGATCTGACGTACTACGTCCATAATTGTACCGTCCCGGCTCTCAATTATCCCGACGATCCGGTCCTGAAACTCTACTTTTTCCGGTTCTCCGGCAATCGAATACGCAATATTTCTTAATTCCTCAATCGTCTTAAATGGAAGATCCACGTCTTTCATTGCCTCTATGAGATCCTGTCTCCTCGGATTAATTGCAATTCCATAATCAGTGATCACAACATCCACGCTTTCTCCCGGTGTCGTAACGGTTGTTACCTCTGTGCAGACCGCCGGAATTCTTCCCTGAAGAAGCGGCGCGATTACGATGGCACATTTAGCTCCTGCCGCCGTATCCGGGTGTCCTCCTTGAGCTCCCGTGATGACGCCGTCCGATCCTACAACTACATTGCAGTTAAAATTCACATCCACCTCAAGAGCCGCCAATATCACAAAGTCCAGCTTATTCACAACCGCTCCCTTATTAAACGGATCAGCATACTGCCCCGCGCTGATTCTGTAATGCCTTAAATCCTTGACTGATTCTACCGCGTCCAAATCAAAATCCTGCGTGTCCAGCAGACAGTCCACCTGGTCATTAATGAGCAGGTCACACATCGGCTTTGTCAGTCCTCCCACGCCAAACCGCATGCGGATATTTCTCTCCTTCATCTCCCTGGCAAGCGAGATTGTAGATGCGATAGAAGCGCCGCCCACTCCGGTCTGATAGGAAAATCCATCCTTAAAATACGGTGAATTTACCACAAATTTTGTGCAGTAATCCGCCATCATCAGTTTTCTCTGGTCTGTCGTCGGTTTTGCCGCGCCTGTAGCAATCTTCTCCGGATCTCCGATCGCGTCCACCACAACAACATAATCTACTCTTGTCATGCTGATATGCGCCGGGAAATTCGGAAACGGCACGAGGCAGTCTGTAATCGCAACCACTCTGTTGGCATGCAGGGAATCCACCATGGCATAAGACAGCACGCCGCAGTTGCTCTTGCCTCCGATTCCCCTGCAGTTTCCGTAATCGTCGCAGGTCGGCGCTCCGATAAACGCAATATCCACCTGCTTCTCTCCTGTCACCAGTGAACGCACTCTTCCTCCATGGGACTGCATGACTGCCAGGCCTTTGAGTTTCCCGTTTGAGATCGCTTCGCCGATCTTTCCGCGTACTCCCGAGGAATATATATTCGTGATTGTTCCGTCTTCAATATACGGCACAATCGGATCATGGGCTTTTCCCAGGGA
Source organism: uncultured Mediterraneibacter sp. (assembly GCA_944384505.1). GTDB lineage: Bacteria > Bacillota > Clostridia > Lachnospirales > Lachnospiraceae > Mediterraneibacter. The sequence continues at coordinate 71,094 of CALWTQ010000004.1, read as the reverse complement.
ACTGGCACAGATTGTAATATCTTTGATTCCCATTCTGTGAATCTCTTCCATCACCATATTTACGACAAGATCACCTTCCCGGAAGTGATGGTGGAAGCTCACCGTCATCCCATCCTTAATTCCGCATTTTATGAGTACATCGTGGATACTGTCCACCAGCTTGCTTCCTTCTGAATTGATGACTGCCTGAGTAAGCGGTCCGTGCTTTCTATAGACATGTCCGTCAAAATGATGAACGCCCTGAAACACTTCTTTCCCTGTTCTCTTCAATATTTCTTCCGGGATATCTCTTCCAACTGCATTAATCATCTTACAAATCCCCCTTGTACACACCTGAAGCTTTCGCAAGCTCAATCGTCCTCTTTGCCCCATCATAGAAAGCGATATCAATCATCTTTCCGTCCACTGTAAACACACCGATTCCCTTTGCTTTCTTATCATCAATCTCTCTCACGACTTTCTCCGCAAATATGATATCTTTCTGAGACGGCGTGAAGATTTCATGCACGATGTCTATCTGCCGCGGATTAATTATGGACTTTCCGTCAAATCCCATCAAATGAATCGTTTCTACATCCTGGCGGAATCCTTCCATATCGTCAAGATCCGTATATACCGTATCAAAACACTGAACTCCGGCAGCTCTTGCCGCTATCACCATATTCTGCCTTGCTCCCATCAGTTCAACGCCCGTCCCTGTAATGTGAGTCTGCAGATCCTTCGTATAATCTCCGCCTGAGAGAGCAATTCCAAACAAGCGCTCTGAGGACTCGCAGATATCGAGCGCCCGCATTACTCCGCGCGCGGATTCGATCGCGGCCATGATCAGAACACTTCCTTCCTCGCGTCTAAAATCCTTCTCCGCCTGTACGACTGCGTTTTCCACAGTTTTTACATCTTTTGCGCTCTCCGTCTTCGGGATCCGGACCGCATCGCATCCTCCTGCCACAGCGCAGCGGATATCTTCCTGCCAGTACGGGGTGTCAAGCCCATTGATCCTGACCACCCTTTCGCATCCCCTGTAATCAATCGACCGGAGAGCATGATAAAGAGAAAATCTTGCCGCGTCTTTCTGGTTCTCCGCCACAGCATCCTCCAGATCCAGCATAATGGAATCCGGTTTATAGATATAAGGATCCTTAATCAGTCCAGGTTTCTGCGCATTTAGAAACATCATCGTTCTTCTCAGCCGTTTTTTATTCGGATTCATGATCTGATGGCACCTCCCCACGGTAAATTTTCCGTCTGTCCCACAGAGCGGTATACAGCCGCTTCAATCCTTGCCCGTATCGTACAGTCAAGGGCTCCTTTATCTACAATAGTAAGTCGTACATTGTTTACGCCCAGATTTTTCAAAGTGTCAAAAGCGACCTTCCGGATCTGATTCCCGTACTGATTGATCACCGCGCTGTCCAGAGAGAATTCAATCCCTCCGCTTCCGGCTTCTACTGTCACCTGACAGTCACTTGATTCCAGCGTACCAGCCGCTGCCGGTTTCTTTATCTCCATCTTTTATCTCCTCCCCCGCTTATGCTTTCTCCGCTTTCCGGCGGTTTCTGTTATAGTTGATCAGGCAACCGGCTTTTACGATTTCTCTTTCCTTATCCGTCATCTCAGCGATATAAAGAGAAACCGGCTCTGCCTTTCCATTGTTGATCACATACGCTGTAATATCGTGCGTATCTCTGCTCAGTGCCTCCCTGATTCCCGGCACAAAGATATAGTCTCCCGGTTCAAATTCCGGCTCTTCTTTCATCTGAAATGGGATCATCCCCCAGTTCATTACATTGGAGCGGTATCTCTTTGTCGCGTATTCTCTCGCAATGTTGGCCAGTCCGCCGATCACTCTCTGGCAGCTTGCGGCCTGCTCCCTTGCGGAACCATCTCCCGGCTTCACTGCATAGATCACACTTCCGATCTCTGTCTTTTCAGGAGCAGTCCCGCCCTGTCCCGGGATTGACCGGATCACACGGTAGATTTCTTCCAGGCCGGGATCCTCCACAAACAGGTCTTTCCCTGCCCGTCTTGCTTTTTCCAGACGGTCAGCTTCCTTTGACCGGCCCACATACTCCGGATCCCGTCTTGAAAGGGTAAATTCTGCCAGTCCGAGAGGATTGGACCGGTACGAGGAAGTCTCTCCGGACGGTATCAACTCATCCGTTGTTGTCACCGGATCCATGATCCTGGAACATACTTTTAAAAGGACATTGTCTGTCAGAGGACTCATCTCCGGCCAGTCCTTAATATTCGGCCCATAAACCAGTTCCTGATCCTGATCTCCTCTGCCAAACCCATAATAAACCCTGTTTCTGTACACCGTATCATCGAAAGTATACTCCGGCACATCTCCCCAGCAGTCAAATTCCTCGGCTGATGTAAGGAATCCCTGATTCGCTGCTGTTGCGGCGATGGATCTTGCATCCATAAGCGCCACTGCGGACATCTGTCCGTTTCCCGGCTTTGATCCTTCTCTGTTCGGGAAGTTTCTCGTCGTGTGCCGGATACTCAGGCCGTTGTTGCAGGGAGTATCTCCCGCGCCGAAACATGGTCCGCAGAAGGCGGTGCGTATAACCGCTCCGGCCTGCATCAGATCAGCGGTCACTCCCTTTCGCGCCAGATTGATAAATACCGGTTGTGAAGAAGGATATACGGCAAGTGAAAAGTCACCATTTCCGCAGTTTCTTCCGCGCAGTGCATTCGCCGCCTCAATCACGTTCGTATAATTTCCTCCCGCGCATCCTGCGATGATTCCCTGCTGTACTTTCAGTTTCCCGTTCTCTATTTTATCTGTAAGAGTATAAGAGGCTCTTCCGTTACCGACACGTTCTGCTTCTTTCTCCACTTCCCTTAAGATGTCTCCCAGATTCGCATTCAGTTCATCGATCTCATAAGTATTGCTGGGATGGAATGGAAGGGCGATCATCGGTTTCACTGTTCCAAGATCCACATATACGCATCCGTCATAATAGGCCGCATCCGCCGGATTAAGTTCCCTGTATTCCTCCTCTCTGCCGTGGAGAGCGAGGAATGTCTTCGTATCTTCATCTGTTCTCCATATGGAAGACAGGCAGGTTGTCTCTGTCGTCATCACGTCAATGCCATTTCTGTAATCCGTACTCATGGATGCCACGCCCGGCCCGACAAACTCCATCACTTTATTTTTCACATATCCGCTTTTAAACACCGCCCCGATGATTGCCAGGGCAATATCCTGCGGTCCAACCCACGGATTCGGCTTTCCGGCGAGATAGACTGCGACCACTTCCGGCCGGTTTACATCATATGTATCGCAGAGCAGCTGCTTTACCAGCTCTCCGCCGCCTTCGCCAATCGCCATCGTTCCCAGCGCCCCATATCTCGTATGAGAATCTGACCCCAGGATCATTTTCCCGCATCCTGCAAACATTTCTCTCATATATTGGTGTATGACTGCGATATGAGGCGGAACATAAATTCCTCCATATTTTTTCGCCGCTGATAGTCCAAACATATGATCGTCTTCATTGATTGTGCCTCCAACCGCGCAGAGGGAATTATGGCAGTTTGTCAGAACATACGGTATCGGAAATCTCTCCATCCCGGACGCTTTTGCAGTCTGGATAATTCCTACAAATGTGATATCGTGTGAAGCCATCGCATCAAACTTGATTTTCATCTTCTCCATATTTCCAGATGTATTATGCTCTTTTAAGATCGAATAAGCGATTGTTCCCTTTTCCGCCTCTTCCTTCGTCACCGGCCGTCCATACAGCCGCTCTGCTTCTTCCCGGTCTTCTGTAAGATATGTCCCATGTATCAGATACACGCCTTTGTCGTACAGCTTTACCATTTTGCTTCCTCCTTCTCTGTGTCTGATGAAGATTTGGCTTTCCCTGTCTTCACTATATAACCCTGTGTGATCAAAAACAAATACTTAAAACCATAACCCTTTATCGGAAAAACCGATAACAAAAAAAAAGAGCGGCACACCGGTGATGCACTGCTCTTTTCACTCAATTTATTCTGTTATTTCCACACCTATATCCTGATATCCCTGTAAACTTCCCTGACTACCTTCTCCAGTTCTCTCGCGCCCTTTGAGTGATATTCGCTTGACGGATACGCGATCCCAAGATCCAGAAACGCCCCCTCCTCTCCGATCCTCATATACTGTACATTGTCATATACTTCCGCGCAGGACTGATAAGTAAATGCCAGCCCCAGCCCCTCCCTTGCCATGGCCACTGCCATCGGCGCAGAGATATTGTTGTTGAAGGAAGTCCATTTCAGTTTCCTGCCGCGCAGCATCTCTCTTCCAAAGCTTCCGAGAATCGTATCATAGCCGCTCATTATATATTCGTACTGCACAGTATCTTCCAGATCGATCCAGTAATCCGCTGTTCCTTCCACCGCATGCATATGCTCTGTTACGGGATGGTTCTTATTTGCCACAAGAAGGATTTCATCCCGTTTCAGAATCGAAACCTCGTTTTTCAGCTTAACCGCAGGCATTGCAACAATGGCCAGATCCAGCTTTCCTTCGATCAGAAGCTCTTCGAGGCGCATACTGTTTTCCTCAACCACTTCTATGTTCACATTCGGATATCTCTCATAAAAAGTCTTTAATATCCTGGGGAGCGCGCGCAGTCCCCTGAACGTGCTGATTCCAAAGATAATCTTGCCTGCTGTCAGATTCTCATTATCCCACAGTTCATTTTTCGCTCTCTGATATTCCAGGAGCATGGAACGCGCATGCTCAATAAATCCCTCACCATTATGAGTGGGCCGGATCCCTTTTGATGTCCTGATAAACAGTTTCACCCCCAGCTCCGCCTCAAACTGCTGCAAAAACTGACTCAAGGAAGACTGGGCCATGTACAGCCGCTCCGCAGCTCTCGAGATATTTCCCTCCTCCGCCAGTGTGATCAAATATACAAATTCCTTCATCTCCATATATGCGTACCTCCCCTCTCGATGTATTTCTCTCGCTTTATCATCGGTTTTTTCGATAATATCTATAAGTTATTCTTTATTGCACCTATACCAATTTCTATTATAAGATTCCCGTAACGATTTGGCAATCCTGAACAACAAAAATTATTCCAGAAAAGAAAGGTATCCGAAAAATGAACAATAAAATGATGAAAGGCATTATTGATATGCACGTACATTCCAATCCCGACATCCGACACCGAGCCTATGATGATTTTGAACTTATGGAAGCCGGAATCCGTGTGGGGGCGCGGGCCATTGTGATCAAAACCCACCAGGGAACAACGGTTGACCGCGCGTACCTCTGCAATCGCCACAATGAACTTATGCATCACGGTGACAATAACTTTACAATGTTCGGCGGCATCACACTTAACCGCCAGATGGGAGGCATCAATCCATTTGCCGTAGAGAGCGCGCTGAAACTCGGCGGTAAAGTCGTATGGCTTCCAACCCAGTCTGCAAGGAATCACCTGCAAAAGATGAATCAGCCGGAGGACGGCTGCGTTGAAGTGCTCCGCGACGGAAAAGTCGTCCCAGAACTTTACGACATCTTTCAGCTGGTTAAAGATTATGACGTAGTTCTCGCAACATCGCACATATCTCCCGAAGAGAGTTTCCGCGTAATAGAAGCCGCAAGAGATTCCGGAGTCAAAAAGATTGTCGTAACACATCCCGAGTGGTGGCTTGTTGATATGAGCCTGGACGCTCAGGTGCGTGCGGCAAAAGATTATGATGTTATTCTCGAGCACTGCTTTGCCCAGCCTCTGGGCGGCGGCCGGTACAAAAGCAACCTTCCCATGAACCTGGAAGCCATAAAGGCATGCGGCTATAAAAATGTCATGGTATGTACGGACGGAGGACAGGTGGAGAATCCCTACTGGGAGGATGCGCTTGATCAGTACATCCAGTATCTCTGCGATCATGATATTCCGAAAGACGAAATCTATCACATGACCCATACCATTCAGGCCGGCCTTTTAGGCCTTGATTCTTAATTGTTTCGGGGGAGGTATCTTATGCTTAGTTTTTTAATTATAGCGGCAATTGTCATCTCTGTTGTCATTGGATATAAGACCGGATTCAACACCGGATTTTTTGCAATCATTTTTTCTTATCTCATCGGAAGTTTTGCTCTGGGACTGTCTCCAGGCGATATCATCGGTGGATGGCCCGTCAGTACGATGTTTGTAATTTTCTCAGTGTCACTCTTCTATAATTTCGCACTGGTCAACGGCACCCTAGAAAAGACAGCGCGTTACCTACTCTACGCATTCAGGAAATTCCCGGCGCTTCTTCCATTCGCGCTCTATTTCGCAAGTGCGGGAATCGCCGCTTTAGGCGCCGGCTTTTTCACCGTCATGGCCTTCATGGCGCCCGTCACACTGCTGATCTGCGATGAGGCAAAGATGGATAAGCTGATCGGCGCTGTCGCGATAAACTGCGGCGCTCTCTCCGGAGCTAACTTTATGACCAGCGGAAGCGGCATCATTTTCCGCGGACTGATGGACGAAGGGGGATACGGAGATGTTTCCTTTAACTACTCCGCTGTCATATTTATAGCCAGTGTTATATTTTCACTGCTTCTTATTACCCTGTTTAAATTAATATCAAAGAGAAGCGCTGTATCGGCAGATTCTTCATTCGAAAAACCAGAGCCTTTTACTGATCTTCAAAAGAAAAATGTGTGGCTTATGATTCTTATGATCATAGTAGTGCTGATCTTCCCTATCCTGCATATCATACTGCCCGATATTGAAATCATTACTTTTATCAACAGTAAAATGGATGTGGGCCTTGCCGCAGTCATTTTTTCCGCCATTGCTCTGTTCATGAACCTGGCGCCTCAGAAAGACGTACTCGCGAAAGTGCCCTGGAATACGATCATTATGATCTGCGGAGTTGGCATGCTGATCAATGTTGCAATCATCGCGGGAACGATTGATCTGCTTGCAGACTGGGCAGGAAGCAGCCTTCCTGCATGGCTTATCCCGCTTGCCTTCAGCATTGTGGGCGCAATTATGAGTTTCTTTTCCAGTACGCTGGGAGTCGTATGCCCCGCTCTTTTCCCGCTGGTGCCCGCGCTGGCTTCCACTACGGGAATTCATCCCCTGATCCTGTTTGCATGTATTGTGATCGGCGCTCAGAGCTCCGCCATCTCTCCGTTTTCATCCGGCGGAAGTCTGGTTATGGGCTCTTGCTCAACAGAAGAAGACCGCAGCGAGATGTTTCCAAAGCTCCTGTTCCGCGCAGTCCCGGTCAGTGTAATCTCAGCAACAGTATTCAATTTTGTGCTTTCATTCATCCTGTAACTGAAGGCATCACAGCAGCACAGGCAGCTCATCCGGGGCCGGTTTTTACTGCCGGTCCCGGAGCCCGTAAGAAATGCCGGCTGTCCGTAAAAAGGAGGCAAAGACAAATGGAAGGAAATAAAATTCAACTGAAAGATATCTTATCCTGCCGCGAGCGCCGCGCATATATTCAGGCAGACTATATCAAAAAGTATCATTGTCCGGTTATCTCTTTCTGTATGAATATCCCCGGACCGGTAAAAACAAATCCGGCAGTGCGAAAAGCCTTTGACGCCGGAAAGTATGAGCTGAATGCCCGTCTTGGCACAGAACAAGTCCATATATTGGACTGCGCAGAATTCCATGGGGACACCGGAGACGAACTGATCATGGCAGCTGAATGCCCCGCAGAGAGACTGAAAGAAATAGCGGTGTTCATCGAAGAAACGCCGCCGCTGGGCCGTCTGTATGATATTGATATTCTTGATGAAACAGGAAGAAAGCTTTCAAGGAGCATCCGCAGAAAGTGCATAATCTGCGGCAGAGATGCATATGAATGTGCCCGTTCGCGCACACATTCCGTTGAAGAACTCCAGAATGAAATCGAAAAAATACTGCAGAGCGTTTTATAACATTAGAAACGCATCGGCTGTTTCAACTCTTAAAACGCTCTGCAGCACTGCTGGTGCTGTTGCACCCCTGTCCGCAATCTATAAATCAATAATATCTCCGTCGTCCGGGACATAAACATTCGGTCCGGCATTTGCTCCCAGCCAGATTCTGCTCTCTGAGAGATATTTGCTCTTCCGTACAGATTTGTCCGTTTTGTCTTCCAGATGCCAGAGGACTACATTTTTTACTTTCATTTTTACGGACTCTTCACAAGCCTCTTTCATAGTTGCATGCTTTTTCCCATAAGCATGAAATATTTTTTCATCCTCATAGCAGCACAATACTTCCCGAAGCAGCCAGTCAGCGTCTTTTCCATTTTCTTTCGTTCTTCCGCTTAATGGCTCATCTCCGGTAAATACCAGTATTTTCCCATTTTTTAATTTCATTTTATATCCGTATTGGAGTGTCTTTTTCGAGTCAATGTCAAAAAATTCAATCTCCCAGGAATAAATCTTTCTTTTTTCGCCTGGCTGCACAGGTATAAAAAAGATATATTTCCCTATCATCCTATAGAATTTCTCTCTGAGCATCTCATGACAGAATCTGTCCAGCATCTCGAGGACTTCCGCCGGCCCGTAGATATTCAGGCTGCCATCATACTTCCCCTTTTCCATCTTCACTGCATTCACACGGATAAGCCACAGAATTCCCAGACAATGATCCATATGCCGATGGCTGATAAATACATGCTGCACACGTTTAATATCAATTCCCATATCTGACAGCCGTTTCAATATTCCGTTTCCTCCTCCACTGTCCGTGAGGAATAGTTCATTCTCATTTCTGATTGCAAAACACGTATTGTAAGACTGCGATGCTGTCGCGTTTCCCGTACCTAATACATACAGCTGTTCCATATCATTTTCCTTTCATCATTCAGGCCTGCTCCACATAATCATCCACCATTTGAAATAGTTTCCTCAAACGTTCTTTTCTGCTCTTCTCTGCCTTTTGATCATTTTTCTGTGGACCTTCCTGCAAAGATCTGAGAACATATTTTCCCCAGAAGGGCTGCATATTAGCTGTAGGCAGCGCGTTACTCATATTGATTCCTCCTCATTGAAGCTATAATTAACTTTTACACCTCTAATATATCCTCGCACAGACCTATGTTCAAATATCTATTTCCGCAGCCCCCTATCGGTTTTTCCAATAACATAATATCATTGAATTCCTCTTCTGTTCATGTTAAACTTCTCTCAAAGCATATTTTCTTTAGTTCAAATGAACCGGCTTTGCCGGTCTTTCAGATGATTCTATGCAGCTTTTACTTTGCTTTAAAGGCTGCTCCTTTCGGAAAATTCATGCTTTTGTTGTTCCCACATTCAGCAGGAGTTTTCCAGAAAGGCATGAAAACTTCCTGCATATTCAATACGAAAAGGAGGTTTTCATGGCAAAACAAAAGAAAAAGACGCTGCGATGGCATCCCGCGTTTTATGCCGGAATTCAGATCGAATTCCAGGAAGATGCGGATCAGCTGGAGTTTATCCAGGAGCATACGCTTGGATCAGAACCCGTCCGTACAGATATGCTGATAATCAAAAAGGCCGGCAAACAGACGCTTCGCAAAAATATCGGCAGAATTTTCCGGACATACAACATCATCGAATACAAGAGTCCGGATGACACGTTATCCATTGACGCATTTTATAAAGCATATGGATATGTCAATTTCTACAAAGCTCTGACCGGGAATTCGGACACAGTAAAAATCAGCGAAGTGACACTTACTCTTGTATGTTCCCATTACCCACGAAAGCTGATCCGTCACTTAAAGGAAATCCGGGATTACAAAATACAGACTGAGATTCCGGGGATATACGAGATTATCGGCGATTTTATTCCGATCCAGATTCTGATAACGCATGAGCTTCCAATGGAAGAAAATCTATGGCTCAGAAGCTTAAGCAACAGGATCAGAACTACAGAAACGATCGGGAACTTACTGACAGACTACGAAACGCATAAAACAGACCCTCTCTACCGCACAGTCATGGATATTATCGTGAGGGCAAATAAAAAAACATTCGAGGAGGTGCATTCAGAAATGTGTGACGCTTTAATGGAACTGATGAAAGATGAACTGGAAGATGCGCGGAATAATGGACACAATGAGGGACGGAACGAAGAACGTCAAGAAGGAATACGCGCTCTCATAAACGCCTGCCGGAGTTTCGACATCTCCCCGGAGAAGATTGCCTCACAGCTTATGGAACAGTATGGATTGAGCCGAGAACAGGCAGTACAGTATCTGGAACAGTATCGGAATCAGAATTGATCCACAACCAAATAAGCGTATCACATGAGGAAATCAACATCTCATGTGATACGCCCTTTTTATACTCTACTGATGGCCGCGCCATCCGTAAAACCGCACTCCGTGCTTACTGTGGCTGTTTTCCAATGTAAGCGAGGATTCCGCCGTCCACATACAGGATATGGCCGTTTACGAAATCAGAAGCGTCGGAAGCGAGGAACACTGCCGGTCCCTGCAGGTCTTCCGGATTGCCCCATCTTGCCGCCGGTGTCTTGGAAACGATGAACTGATCGAACGGGTGTCTGCTTCCGTCCGGCTGTTTCTCACGAAGCGGAGCTGTCTGCGGTGTAGCGATGTATCCAGGTCCGATACCGTTGCACTGGATGTTGTACTCGCCGTACTCGGAGCAGATGTTTCTTGTGAGCATTTTCAGTCCGCCTTTTGCAGCCGCGTATGAGGAAACTGTCTCACGTCCCAGCTCGCTCATCATGGAGCAGATGTTGATGATCTTTCCGTGTCCTTTTTCGATCATTCCCGGGATTACTGCCTTGGAAACAATGAACGGAGCGTTCAGGTCAACGTCGATCACTTTGCGGAACTCAGACGCCTCTGTCTCAAGCATAGGCTTTCTTAAGATAATTCCTGCGTTGTTTACAAGGATATCGATCACACCGACTTCCTCGTTGATCTTAGCGACAAGAGCTTTTACCTGCTCCTCGTCTGTTACATCGCACACATATCCGTGAGCGTCAATGCCTTTTTCTTTGTAGGAAGCCATTCCCATATCAACCTTCTCCTGGTTGATATCGTTAAAACAGATTGTTGCGCCGGCTTCAGCGTAAGCTGATGCAATAGCGAATCCGATTCCGTAGGAAGCTCCTGTTACAAGTGCAATTTTACCTTCCAGTGAAAAATTTACCATTTTCATTCTCTCCTTTTTTTGAATAAGATTTTCTCTCAGCTGCAGCATTCCAACACGCGCCATCCTGATGGCTGAGCTGTTATCTCAGGTCTTTATTCGCGATATTGTCCATATCGTCATAGTCCTGATTCTCTCCGCACATTCCCCAGATAAATGTATATGCTCTGGAGCCGCATCCTGAATGGATGGACCAGCTCGGTGAGATTACAGCCTCCTCATTATGCATAATAATGTGTCTTGTCTCCTGAGGTTCTCCCATATAGTGTACCACAAATGCATCGTCATCCATATCGAAATACAGATAAACTTCCATACGTCTGTCATGTGTATGGCTCGGCATTGTATTCCACACGCTTCCCGGCATCAGCCTTGTCATTCCCATTGCGAGCTGACAGCTCTGAACCTGGTTTGTAACAATGTATTTATTGATCACTCTGTGGTTTGCATCCTCAAGAGTTCCGCATTCTACTTTATTCTCATCCTTGATGATGACAACGCCTTCTTCCGGCTCTCCCTCCGGTTTGATATGTACTGTCGGATAAGCCACATGAGCCGGAGCGCTGTTCAGATAGAACTTAGCCGGATTGGCAGCGTCTTTGCTCTCGAAGGAAATTTCCTTTGATCCTCTTCCGATGTACATTCCGTCTCTTGCTTTGATTTCGTACACTTTTCCGTCAACTGTTACAACTCCGTCTCCGCCGATATTGATCAGTCCCATCTCTCTTCTCTGAAGGAAATACTCTGCGCGGAGCTCGTCCCCTGCTGTCAGATCCAGCTTCTCATTCACCGGAACCGCCGCGCCTGTGATGATACGATCAATATGGCTGTATACAAGGTTAATCTTGTCAGCCTGGAACAGATTCTGAACAAGGAATTCCTCTCTTAATCTGTCCGTTGTGTAGTGCTTCACATCCTTCGGTGAAGCCGCCGTCCTTACTTCCATGATAAATCCTCCTTAAAAAGAAAACTGGCCGTTTTTTCCCCCTTCTGGCCTTTATGTTTATAGTATAGCATTCATTTTATTCCGTGTCTCGTGTTTTTTTGATATAAATATTGAAAATTCTGAACGCCCCTTATATAATTGAACACAACAAGGAGGTATTGTGTCATGAAAGCCTGTTCATCATGCAAAGAATCCATGCGCCAGTGCATGGAAACTCACACTTTTGCCTTTGCGCACCTGTATAACGATGAAAAAGCCATGGATATGCACATCCATGACTGTTATGAAATCTACTATTCTATTTCCGGAGGGAAACAGTTCCTGATCGACAACTGTTTCTACGATATCCAGCCGGGAGACATCTTCCTGATCAATCAGTTTGAGAGTCATTACCTGTCCCAGATCGACAGCCAGACTCACGAGCGTATCATCATGTCTATTGATCCGGAATACACAAAGAGCCTGTCCACCGACTCCACTGACCTGGACCGCTGCTTTCATTTCCGCGGGACGCAGATGCCTCACCGGATGCATCTGACTTCTGAGGAGCAGAGCCGGTTCCTCTATTATATCCACAAGCTTTCCTCTAACGAGGGGCTGGGAGAAGATATTCTGGACCAGGCTGTCTTCCTTGAAATGATGGTATTCTTAAACCGCGCTTTTGACGACCGCTGCGTGGAATCAGATACGGAAGCCATTGCAGGCGTCTCCTCCGATTCCCGGACTTCCTCTGCGTCCGCATCTTCCTCGAAATCGAAAGAACGCCGGACAGCAGGCAGATCTGCTTCCGGCCGTTCCCAGACTTCGGGCAGCCACAACGCCCAGGTGGACGCTATCCTGTCCTATATCAACACCCATATGCAGGATGATCTCTCCCTGGATGAGCTGTCCTCCCACTTTTACTTAAGCAGCTCTTATATCTGCCGGATTTTCAAGGCAGCTACAGGAACTACAATCAACAAATACATCACCGCCAAGCGGATCACCCTGTCCAAGTCTCTGCTAAGCCAGGGCTACTCCGTAAACGAGGCATGTGAGGCATGTGGGTTCAATGACTACAGTAATTACCTCAAAGCATTTACAAAGGCGGTAGGAATCTCGCCGAAGAAATACGCACAGTTTAATTCCTAGTACACCATCCTGTTACGTGAAATGTAAATGGGACAGTGCACCAGATATCTACATCACCAGATTCAACAGCTGCATCAGATCCGTCACTGTCACCGCGCCGTTCCCATCCATATCCGCAGCCGTGAACTGATCTCCAGTCAGAAGCTTAACCTCTGTCGCGTGATTCAGGCAGAGCATCAGATCCTGCAGGTTGACCGCTCCGTCCTGATTCACATCACCCTTTAACACAGCACTGCCCGGCGTGATTTTGAGCGCATCATATGAGCACAGCTGCGGGGTATACTTACTGAACAGATCTGATCTGCTTATTTCTTTCAACGTATCCATCGTATCTCCTGCCATGTATGTGGAGTTTCCCATATCTGTGAGTCCCTCCTCTGCCCATATCACACTTGCGCTGTCGCTGTTTGACGTCTGAAGCGTTATGTCTGAGCTGTTAACCGTTATTTTTCCTGATCCCGTTATATGGCTGCTGCCCGAATCATAGCAGGCAATCGCTGTTGCAGCTGTATTCCCCCGCAGATCGATATTGATCTCGGAATGATCTGCGTTCAGGTTCCCGTTCCACAGCCACATCCCGTTCGCCATACTGTCTGTGCCATTGGGCGGGCCAACAATATTGAGCTTACTGTTCTGAACCGTGACTGTCTGCGGCTCTGTCACCTGGTAAGATCTCAGCACAACTCCGTCAAATTCCGCCAGATCAGCGTTCTCCTGAGCAGTAATATTAAGTTCTGCGGAGTTCAGAGTAATGCTTTCCGCCTCCTCAATTCCATGAAATTTTCCAAGCGATGCTTCCCTGGTTCCGCCCTGACAGTTTGAAGCGTCAATATTAATCGTACATCCGTCGATCACCAGGTTATTCGCGCCGCAGTAGTCATAGCTTCCCGGGATAAACTGGATTCCGGCGTAGACATTTCCGTCACAGTCAAGATTCAGCGTACCGTCCCCGGTAAACGTTACTTCCGAAAAATTCTGAAATCTCATAATTCCTGCTTCACAGTCTTTCTCTATCATAGGCTGCTTGTAAGAAATCGTGCTTTCCCCGATCAGACGCACCGTGAATTCATCTGCTGAGCTTTTGCCGTTTACCTGAATCGCAGGGATAAGGCTCGATCCGAACTCATTGTTGTCAACCTCGATATTCGCGTTATTCAGTGTCAAAGTTCTTGTCGAATCGTCATATGTCACTCCCGGGTGCTGATAGTCTGTCAGTGGTTTTCCATCCATAATCACCCAGTGCTTTGCGATCAGCAGTCCGTCTATTGAATACTCCTCTTCCGCATAGGTCTCCACAGCGGCGTCTGTTCCTGCTTCCGTTCCTGTTTCTGTCCCTGCTTCTGCTGCCGCTTCCGTATCCTCCGCGAAAACCGGGACTGACATCATCGAAAGGCAAAGGGCAGTCATCAGTCCCGCTGCTTTGACTCTCTTTAATCTGTGTTGTCTTTCTTGATTCTTCCTCATTTCCTTTTCCTCCATATCAATGGCATATTTTTAAAACAGCGCGGCACATTGCCGTACCGCGCTGTAAATCACTATCTCATCTTCCTTTTCAGAACCAGAACTGCCGTCACTGCTGCTGCCGCGAACACCAGCGCTACCGCCCAGGCTCCAACTGGCGCCATATCACCGGTCTGGATATTACCGCCTTCCGCATTGCTGCCCGCGCTGCCGGATCCATTATTTCCGGACTGGGTTCCGTTTCCTGTCTGGCTTCCGCTGTCAGGCAGGCTCTCTTTTACCGTGATCTCACAGCTGACAGATTTTTCTCCTACTCTTGCTGTAATCACAGCGGTTCCCACTTTCTGCGCAGTCAGTGTTCCGTTGTCCACGGAAATCACAGACGGATCTGAGCTCTCCCATACAGCGGTTCTGTCGTCCGTTGTATTCTCCGGATTATAGAGGATTCCAAGAGACGCGGTCTCGCCGACTTTCATCTCTGTAATCACTTTGTCAAATACAATAGAATCCAGCGGGATCTCCCGCACTTCCACCGTCGTTTCTACTTCATAAACTCCGACTTCCTCTCCGCTTCCGTCCACTGCGCGAATCACTGCTTTTACAGCTGTCGCGCCTTCTTTTAATCCTGTCAGGCGTCCGCTCTGATCAATCGAAGCAACCGACTCATCTTCTACAGACCAGTCTACTGTAATATCATCTGTGATCTGATTGCTCTCTACCACTGCATCCAGCGTGAGGTAATCGTTCATGTATACTTGCTGTCCCTTGAAAACCGGATCTTTCAGTCCCGCAAATACAAGACCTGATGCTGCCGCCTGATCTAAATGGTTCTCTTTCACAGTGATTTCCATAGAATCTGTAAACGCCTCTGCTGTCTGTGTCGTTGTCGCGGTAATGGTTGTTGTTCCTTCCTTCAGGGCTGTGACCGCTCCCGTCGCGCTGTCCACAGAAGCGACCGACGGGTCTGAACTTGTCCATGCCACAGTTCGGTCTTCTGTGGTGTCTTCCGGATCATACTGTACAGAGAGCTGAAGAGTCTGTCCTTTATTCAGAGTGTCTCTTCCATCCGCCCCTACAATCGCGATTCCGGCAAGAGGGCTTGTCACTGTTACGCTGCAGGACGCGCTCTTTCCTCCGGCCTGCGCAGTAATCACTGCTTCTCCTGCCGCATTGGCTGTCACGAGGCCGTTCGCATCCACAGAAGCGATTTCCGGATTGCTGCTTGTCCATTGGACAGATCCTGCTGCGTCAGCCGGCTCTACTGCTGCTGTAAGCTGTCCGGATGTACCCTTTACCAGGGTCATGGATGTCTGATCCAGAGTAACGCCCGTCACCGGAACAGAAACATTCAGCCCTGCCGTCTGGTCATTCACCGTAAAATCTGTAATCGGAGTCGCATCGGCCTGCGAAAGCTCAATATCACGGAATCCAAATGCGAACTCCCCTGCGCCTGCATCCTCTTTTACCTTAAAGCTGGCTGTCAGCAGCGTCCCGTCTGTAAATGCATTCACGTTCCCTACGACCACCAGATTCACCCTCCCTGCGAGCTGATCCGCCGTGGGGCCGACCTGCACAAAAGTTCCATTCGCCGGCACGGCCCCGCCCGTTGTAATCGCGGGAAGGTTATTTGCTCCGATCACAGGCTCTACAACCGTGCTGTCATAGTAAATTCTGAAAATCATGCCATAAACATTTCCGCTGTTTCCAGACATAGACACTGTCAGATTCACTGTGTCACCCGGACTCAGATCCTTCTGATCCGCCGCAGCAGTAAACACAATGTTCTCTGCCGCCTCAGCTTTGTCCGGCGCGGATATAGTACACATGCCAAACGCCATTACAAAGGAGAGGAGAAACGCGGCCAGTCTTTTTACGTTTCTTGTTTTCATCCCTGGTATAACCTCCTCAAATACTTTTTTGTAAATCGTCATAATTATACGTTTTTAGGAACTATTTGTCAATATTTTATCCCCTAATAGTTCATATTTATTTGTAAACCTTACTCTTAACATTCAATTAAAAAGAATATAGAAAAGGAGACTTATATATGGTAATAACAGACAATGTCCTGATAGGTGAGCGCATCAAAAAGCAAAGGCAACTGAACGGCTATTCGCGTGAAAAGCTGGCGGAACTTGTCGGCATAACCCCCCGTTTCTGCTATGACCTGGAGCTTGGTCTGAAAAACATGTCTGTGAATACGCTTCTGAAATTGTCCGACGCTCTTCATGTTTCTGTTGACTATCTGCTGTTCGGATCCCATACTCCTGATGATCAGTACGCCTCAGTAATCGGTCTTGTGTCCACATGCCCTCCTTCGAAACTGGAACATCTGGAAGAAATCATTTCACATTACATTCAGGCTGTAAAAAGCGCCGGATAAGAAAGAAGACCTTTAAAAGCACGGTATTTTCCCGTCCCTTTAAAGGTCTTTTTTTCATGTCTTTTTTCATTTCATCTTTTATATCTGATCGCTTCTAAAGTCTATTTCCGTCCGTTTCCTTCATCCATTCAGTATGAGCCGGCCCCGGTCCGAAGTTCTTCTCAATCAGCCGGCAGTACTCCTCGTAGGCTTCCACCCCTTCAAACCGGTCTTTCAGCACATCCCGGATTCCTTTATAGTACCACGCCATAGCAGCTTTGCTCTGCATCCGGAAACGGGTCCACAGCTTCTCTCCGAGCACCGGATAGTCCCTGTCTATATCCCGCATATTCGAAAGCTTATCCGCCAGTCCGATCATCTGTACCTCATAAGACGCGTCTCTCAGACGGCTGATGGTCGCGCCTTTCCTCTCCTCCCATGTCCTGCTCTTGTCCTCACTCTCCTGAAAGACCATATCGGCAACTCTGGCTCCGAATCTGAGCTTCAGAATGTCCTGGGTGATTCCCCTGCAGTCCTCAATCGTATCATGCAGCACCGCCGCGCAGATGACTTCCTCATCCTTAGTCATGGTAGCCACAATATCCGCCACCTCAATGGGGTGGACAATATAGGGCCGCCTCGTTCCTTTCCTGAACTGTCCCTCGTGCGCTTTCGCTGCAAATTCTATCGCGTCATCAATCATGGCATACCCTCCGCAAATATCGGAATCACTCCCTGTGCCATAACTTCGGCACATTTCCTGTTATAATAAATTACACACATATATAAATATTCTGCTGTTTCTGACTATAAATAAATATTAGCACAGGAATGCGGGGAGCACAATGTATTCTTAAAATACACCAGCTATTTAGATCATTAACATCCGAATGCAAAACATCCGAAAACAGAGACTATTTCAAAATCATATTCTGCGGGGATGGGGCTGTTTTCTGGTTTTTTCATGCCGGAAGTTAACGAATATATAGCTGGCGGAAAGTGGTCGTGCACTAAATAGCTATACAGTTTGACGCCAGTCCCCCAACCTGCTACAATTGTTACTATCTTCTGGAAAGGAAAGGATGACTGATGAAAAAGAAAAATGTTCTCATAACCGGTTCTTCCCGCGGTATTGGACGTGCGTGTGCCCTTGCCTTTGCAAAAGCCGGATACCATGTACTCATCAACTGCCGTGCTTCTCTTGCTCAGCTTAATGAAACAGAGCAGGAGATCCTTTCGCTTGGCGGCACATGTACAAAACTGCCCGCTGACGTAAGCGATCCAGACGCAGTCAGGAGCATGTTCCGGGAGATCGCCTCGCAGCAGGCAGAGCCTAATATTCTTGTAAATAATGCAGGGACGGCATATTTCGGCCTTCTGACAGATATGACAGACGAGGACTGGAACCACATCCTAAACACAGATCTGTCCTCTGTCTTCTACTGCTGCCGCGCAGCTATCCCTCATATGGTATCCCAAAAGCAGGGAAAGATCATCAACATATCCTCCATGTGGGGCACAACGGGCGCATCCTGTGAGGCGGCCTACTCCGCCGCCAAGGCCGGAGTTCACGGACTTACGAAAGCGCTGGCCAAGGAACTGGCTCCCAGCAATATCCAGGTGAACGCCGTGGCCTGCGGCGCCATTGACACGGTGATGAACGAACGGCTTGACGCAGAGGAACGACGGGCGCTTGAGGATGAGATTCCCGCCGGTCGTTTCGGCACGCCGGAGGAGACAGCAGCGCTGGTGCTCTCTCTGGCGGAAAGCCCCTCCTATCTCACCGGACAGATCATCGGAATTGACGGCGGGTATCTGTAAAACCGACTTTCTATCTCCAATGTATATCCGCCGGTTTTCTCGGAGCGGTCCTTTTGTATGTAACAGCCGGATACCCCAGAAGCATACAGCACGTCAGCGGGATATTGTCAGTTCCAAGCCACTCAAGCAGAGCGGGCGACGCGCTGATAATCCGTTTCAGATAGCCGCTGTACAGGACTCCCGCCCCCTCAGCCACGGCCATGTTCTCAATATTCGCCGCGGCAAGGCCGCCGTCCAGAGGATCTTCCGAGGCGATAAAAAGGCAGGCCGGCGCATTAAAAAACAGGGCGTCATCCGCCGGATCTTTCTTCCAGTTCCGGTACATAAACTTAAACAGCATGGCGTAATGAGGCATCTCCGCCTTCATTTTTTCCGCCAGCTGCGGAATTTCTTCCCAGAGCAGCTTTTTGAACTCAGTCAATTCTTTTTGAAGGACGATAAATCTACATGCCTGCCGGTTTTTCGCCGTAGGGGTATATCTGCCTGCTTCCAGTATCCGCTCCAGCTTTTCGTGTTCCACCGGGATGTCTTTATAATTTCTGACGCTTCTTCTGAACTTTACCGCGCGCAGGAACTGCTCCGGATCCAGAGAGAAACGTCCCGGTTCATATTCCTCCACCGACGCCATATCATATTCCGGTATAGATACCGCTCCCTTTGGACAGACTGCTACACAGTGTCCGCACAGAATGCAGGACGGAGTATACACTGCTTTCTTATCCTCCAGTTTCAATTTCCCTGCCGGGCAGTCCTTCACGCAGAGCCCGCATCCGATACATTTTTCCCGACTGATTGTTACCATATTCATCCTTCCTCTCCCCGCTTTTGCACAACGTCTGTCAGTCATTTTTCTCCCTGTTTCTTGTAATGTCATTTATTTAAAAGGGGATAAATCTCCATCGGCACATAAGCCTTTACCTCGATCCCATCAGGAACATACTCTTCTGAGATCAGCTGTCCCCTGCTTCGGATCAGCTGGATATTCCCGGCTTCCGCGAAATCATACAGTCTCTCAATATATACCTGATCCCTCCGTATGATCTCAAGCAGGGCCTGCCGCAATTCTTCCAGCCCTTGTCCCGTTTTCGCAGAGCAGGGGATCGTATACTCCGCTTGAAAGTCTCTTACCCTCACTTCATGATCCATTTTATCCTGCTTATTAAAAAGCGTAATCACCGGCTTTCCTTCCGCCCCCAGCTGGCGCAGCGTGTCATATACCACATGCATCTGCTCGTCCATCCGGGGATTCGAGGCGTCTACTACATGAATAATAATATCAGCATATTTTGCCTCTTCCAGCGTACTCTTAAAAGCTTCTACAAGATGGTGGGGAAGCTTGCGGATAAATCCAACCGTATCCGTAATCAGGATCTCCTGGGTGCCGTCCAGCACCAGTGAGCGGGTCGTTGTATCCAGTGTAGAAAAGAGCATAGCATCCTCCAGGACTCCCGCATCTGTCAAGGCATTCTCAATACTGCTCTTTCCCGCGGAGGTATAGCCGACCAGCGCGGCCACTTTCAATCCGGACTGCTTTCGCTGGGTCCGAATGAGTTCACGGTGCTTCTCCACATCTTTCAAATCCTTTTTTAACCGGCTGATCCGCTCCCGGATCAGTCTGCGATCCATCTCCAGTTTCTTCTCTCCCGGCCCTCTTGTACCGATCCCGCCGCCAAGCCTGGATAACGACTTTCCCAGACCGCTCAGTCTGGAAGCTCTGTATCTGAGCTGCGCCAGCTCTACCTGTATCTTGCCTTCACCGCTGGCTGCTCTGGCGGCAAAAATATCCAGAATCAAAAGTGTCCGGTCAATCACTTTACAAGAAAGCTCAGACTCCAGATTGCCCAGCTGCGCGCTGGTCAGTTCATCATCACATATGATTCCTGTGGCGTCGGTTTCCCAGAGAAGCTCTTTCAATTCCAGCAGCTTCCCGCTGCCGATATAAGTTCCCGGATGGATACTGTCCCGCGCCTGAATCAGCCGGCCCGCCACCTCCGCGCCGGCAGTGCGCGCCAGTTCCGCCAGCTCATCAAGAGAACCTTCTGTCTCTTCTTCACTTCCAACATTGACGCCTACAAGGATCACTTTCTCTTTCATCTGATCCATCTCATACATTGTCCTGTCACTCCGTCCGTTCTTATTTGTTCCCAAATCCCCTCTCCTTTTCGCCGTCTTCCCCTGCAAGCCTGATGATAAATACCGGAAGCGGCGGGTCGTTCTTCCGGTTATAGTAATCGCACATAATCACCAGCCATTTTGCCGGATCCAGTGTTTTCGCCCATTCAAGCAGCACATTGCGCTCCTCATAGCCCGTGTCTCCCCCACTGTAGATACACATGCTCATCACTCCGTCCTTCTTCAGGAGTCCCAGCCCCTGTTTTACCGCACAGAGGCTTGTCTCCGGCCGGGTAGCCGCCTCATGGCTTCCTCCCGGAAGATATCCGAAGTTAAACATAATCGCGGCCGCTTTCTCCTGCACGTATTCCGCCATGTGCTCATGCCCGCGGCAGTACAGCCTGGCACGATCCGAATATCCTGCTGCGTCAAGACGTTTTGCCGTATTTTCCACAGCCTGCTCCTGGATATCAAATGCGTACACCTTCCCGGACGCCCCGGCCAGACGGCATAAGAACTCCGTATCATGCCCGTTGCCGCAGGTCGCGTCCACACAGCAGTCTCCTTCGTTTATATAGTCTGCCACAAACCGATGGCAGAATTCTGTAATCTGATAATATTTCCTGTCTTTTTTCATTATCTTGTTATAATATAATCCAGGCGTTTCAAACCGCTGCTGCTATCTGGTTGACAGAAACCCGGCTTCTCTCTGCATTTGTGCATCATCCGGATAGTCCGCCAGATACTCTGACGCCTTCTGCTTTGCATTTTCCCAATCTGCCTGCTGCTCATAGCACACGACCTCATTATATCTCATTTCCTGGATCATCCCGACGTCTGCCTCTTCACTGTCTCCGCTTCCGGAAGAATCCGCCAGGGCCAGTCCCGCCTGAATATACTCGAGAGCAGCGGCATAGTCCCCGCACTGCATGGCGCAGATTCCCATCAGGTTATAGAGCCTGGCCGTCTGCTCCGCGCCGTTATCTACCGCCTGCTGAAATGCATCCAGAGCCGATGTATAGTCTCCGGTTTCATAATATGTCATGCCCAGTCCCCGGTAACCTGCAGCGGCTTCGTCCCTGTCCTGGCTATCAGCCGCGGCCTGAAACTGTGCTTCTGCCTCCTCATAGTTTTCCGCTTCCAAAGCTTCTGTTCCACTTTTCTGAGGATTCGCACAGCCTCCCAGCGCTCCTGCTGCCAGTGTTCCGGACAGGACCACATACAATAACCGTCTCTTCATTTTCTTCTCATACATTTTCATTCTGTATCCCCTCCATGATTATACTCTATGTTCCGGGTACTGCATCATCCAGAACGAGTTCAATATGTTAATCACCATTACCGCCATATCTGCTATAATCGCATTTTGCATCGTCACATAGCCAAAAAGCGCCAGTACAATCAGAATTATCTTCATCCCGATCGCAAACACCATGTTCTGTTTCACTGAACGGAGTGTTGCCTTTGCGATCCGCACCGCATTTATGATCCTGGACGGCTCATCCTCCATCAGAATAATATCCGCGGCTTCCAGGGCGGCGTCCGCTCCCAGCCCGCCCATGGCGATCCCGATATCCGCCCTGGCAAGTACCGGCGCGTCATTGATTCCGTCACCGATAAAAGCCAGCTTTTCCCCTTCCATCTGACTTTCCTGGAATTCTGTGAGCAGCTCTACTTTTTCCTCCGGCATAAGTTCCGCGTACACACTCTCAATTTTCAGCTTTGCAGCCACTTCTTCCGCAACACGCTCATTGTCACCGGTCAGCATCACCGTGGACATATTCCTCTTACGCAGCCACTTCATCAGCTTTCCCGCATCTTTTCTTATGACGTCTGAAATCAGGATGTAACCTGCATATGTGCCGTCAACCGCCACGTGAACCGCGGTGCCGGTTCCTGCCGGACGTCTGTAGAATATCCCCTGCCGGTTCATAAGCCTTGTGTTGCCTGAATAGACCTCTCTTCCATCTACCATCGCCCTGACTCCATATCCCGGCTGCTCTTCAATATCTTTCACCCGGTTCCGGTCAATCCTCCGGCCATACGCTTCCAGCAGAGATACCGCCACCGGGTGCCGGGAATAGGCTTCCGCCATGGCAGCCAGCTCAAGGAGCTCTTCTTTCTCCATTTTCTCAGGGACGATATCCACAACGTGGAATACCCCTTCTGTCAGCGTCCCTGTCTTGTCAAACACAAATGTATCCACACTGGTCAGAGCCTCCAAAAACGAGCTCCCCTTAATGAGAACTCCCTGTTTGGACGCAGCTCCGATCCCGCCCAGGAAGGCCATGGGAATCGACACCATCAGACCGCAGGGGCATGCGGCCACGAGCAGGATCAGTCCTCTGTAGATCCACTCAAACTTATCTTCCACGAAAATCATAGGCGGAAGGATCACTGTCAGAAGCGCTGCCAGGATCACAAGCGGCGTATAGTACTTTGTAAACTTATCCGCAAAATGTACACTATCTGATTTCTTCTCATTGGCATTCTCAATCAGGCGGACTATCTTTGCCGCTGTAGAGTCATTATAAACCTTTCTGACCCTTGCTTCCAGCACTCCGTTCAGATTAATGCTGCCGCTGTAGATCCGGTCCCCGGTTCCCACCGCCCAGGGTTCTGACTCTCCGGTTAGCGCCTTCATATCAACGGTTCCGCTTCCGGAAGTAACAACCGCATCCACCGGGATCTTTTCCCCCGGGCGCAGAACGATGATCTGACCGCACAAAAGCTCCTGAGGCGGTACAATTTTCTCAGTACTGCCCACTTTTAGATTGGCATATTCCGGCCGGATGTCAATAAACTCTGCAATCGACTTCTTTGTTTTGCTTAATGAGATCTCCTCCACGAATTTTCCGATCTGATAGAACAGCATCGCCGCTACAGCTTCCCTGTGCCTCTCAACTGCAAAAGCCCCGGCTGTCGCAATAATCATCAGCAGATTTTCATCCAGAAACTGCCTCCTCACAATCCTGCGGATCTGTTCCCAATATGTAGTCGCCGCCAGCGCGGCATATGCCAGCAGAAACAGCACCGTTTCCACTGTTCCGGGAACACTCCGGTATACTGTCACGGCCAGCGCAGCCACATAAAGTGCCAGTCCGGCCCCGATCTCAAGCCCCTTCTTCCTCGCCTCTCTCGTCATCACTTTTCCCTCCGGCTTTACAAATTCCATCTTGGAATTCCTCAGATATACAGTATAGCGAAAAGATAGGAAAGCATCAATACATTTTGCTGACGAAACAGATACAAAAGTAAGGACCGGGCACAGCCTGTTCTGGCTGTCCCCGGCCCTCCGGCACTGCTTTTTCTCCTCTCACGCTTCTCTGGCGCGGAGGTGAATTGTTTTCTGTTCTTTCCTGTTCCCGATCACATGGTCAAGCACATCGTCCATATTATCCTTTTCCTTCGCATCGTCCCCGTCCTGGAGAATGCACTCCTGAATTGCTTCATTGAGCGAAAGCATCTTCTCATCCAGCTCGGATACCATCCTCGCACATTCTCTTAAGTCCCGGCTGATATACTCCGGAGCATTTCCCTCGAACTTATAATAGATCTTATGCTCCAGACTCGCCCAGAAATCCATGGCTATCGTCCGGATCTGTATCTCCACCTTGGTATCCACCACACTGTCCGACAAAAAGATCGGAACCGAAACAAGCATGTGATAGCTCTTATAGCCGCTCTCCTTAGGATATCTGATATAGTCCTTGATAGAGAGTACTTTCAGATCGCTCTGATTCCCGATCATCTCTGCCAGCCGGTAAATGTCTGACGTGAAAGAACAAATCAGCCTTACCCCGGCGATATCATTAATATATCGTACCATGTTCTCAATGGAAGTCTCATATCCGTACCGCTTTAACTTTTTCACGATACTTTCCGGCGTCTTTATCCTTGTCTTGATATGCTCAATCGGGTTGTACTTATGTACATGCTGGAACTCATCGTTTAATATCTCCAGCTTCGTGCCTACTTCTTTCAAAGCTGCATTATAGAGAAAGATAACCGTCTTCCAACTGTCGACATCTTCGTAACTCTTAAGCGCAGCTTCGACCTGTTGCTCACTTTTCATCGCGGATATCCCCCATTGGTTGTTTTTATCTTATTATAGTATATCATATTCCGTATGCGCTGTCACAGAGTTCACTCTTTTTTTATAGTCTTTTTGTAACAGTTCGTTACTATTGGCGGCCCCGCTGACAAAGGCCTTGCCGGCTGAACTGCTGCATTTTTTAGTTACAGTTCAAGCTTCATATCCCCCGGATGAATCCACCTCTGCTTTCTCATGAATTCTGAAATCAGCAGAGTCAGCGCTGCGGGCAGAACGAACTGGATCAAAATGATCTTCAGCATCAGAATCGCCGGATCCTCTGACGGGCTCATGACCTGCCATGTCATCAGCGGCCCCACAAGTCCGGCTGTCCCCATACCGGATCCTGTAGCATTATTCGTCATATGGAATACCATCGTTGAGACCGGCCCCAGAACCGCGCTTGACACAATCGCCGGGATCCATATCTGAGGATGGCGTACAATGTTCGGCACCTGCAGCATAGATGTTCCCAGTCCCTGAGCCAGGAATCCGCTAAACTTATTCTCACGCCAGCCTGCCACGGCGAATCCTATCATATTACAGCAGCATCCCACCGTCGCAGCTCCCGCGGCCAGTCCTGACAGATTCAGGATAACTCCCAGTGCGGCGGAACTGATCGGAAGCGTCAAGATCATCCCCATCAGCACGGACACTACAATTCCCATGAGGAGCGGCTGCTGCTCAGTCCCCCAGTTTACAAGGGATCCAAGCCATGCCATGAATCTAGAGATCGGCGGCCCTGCAAAAAGGCCGGCCGCTGAGCCCACGCCAATGCACAGAAGCGGCGTCAGGATAATATCCAGCTTTGTCTTTCCCGAGATCAGGCTGCCCACTGCAATCGCAAGGTAAGCCGCTACAAAAGCTCCCAGAGGCTCCCCAGGCCCTGACAGAACCATATTCCCATCTGCAATCAGCCGGCCGGCCAGCAGATTCTCCGCAAAGGCGCCGACCATGCCTGTCACCGCGGCAGACACAACAACAAGATGGCCCGCATCCAGCTTGCGCGCCACACCGGCTCCGATACCGGCTCCGGTCAGCGCCGCAGCCACTTTCCCAAGCGTATAGATGAGACTGCCGATCTGCCCGCCTGTGTAGGTTCCGATCTGCTGAATGATCGTCCCGATAATCAATGTGGCAAAAAGCCCCTGGGCCATACCGCTGAGCCCGTCAACAAAAATCCTGTCCAATATTCTCTTCATGATCTGCATTCCCCTGTTTTAGAACGTATAGCCTGACTGTTGCAAATACTATCTTGTGAGCATGCTCCATTCCCCCGTATGCTCGGTACGGTTGATACACTTCACCGGTTCGTCCCCCTCCCCGGTAATCTCAGGCAGTTCTCTGCCGTTCTCCATGTTATAGTCCGTGAGAAGCCAGCTCACGATATTAACATTGTCCTTTCGTCCCGCTACCCACTGAGGAGCCTCAATTCCCATCATCTCCTCCAGGAAGTCAACGGCAACATGATTATCCTTCACATAAAGGAGCAGGTTCCTGTGAAACCAGAGGTACACGCCCCTGATCCCGCCTCCTTCAGCAGGCGGCTGCTCATCCACATACACTATCTGAAACGGACGGTCAAACCCAAACTCCTCCAACAGGCTTAAAACTGCCCTTCCGTAAGCCTCTTCCTTCAAATATTCCGCCAGGGCCTCCCTGTCTGATTCTTTACATATCCTGAGCATATCGTAATCCTCCTTAGCAAGATTCTCTCTGCCTTTCATCTGTCCTTTAATACTATATCAAAAACCCGGATTTCAGGCAATGAAAGATTCTGCCTGGCAGCTATAAAGTTCACTAATGTCTGGATGCAAAACGTCCGAAAACAGGGGATTTCTGAGACGTATTCTGCGGGGATGGAGGACGGCTCCGGGCTTCGCTCCAGAGGATAAGGGAAACTAGGAAGTCCCCGCCACGGATTAAAAGCAGGGACAGACGGAGAGCAACTCGCTTCGCTCAGACAAATCTCTCCGTCTGTCCCAACATCCGTAACCGGAACTTCGAGTTTCACTAATCCCCTTCCGAAGGCGCCCATCGCCGTCCTCCATCCCTGCAGAATCTTTCTCGAAATAGGGCTGTTTTCTGGGCTTTTCAAGCCGGAAGTTAATGAATTTATAGCTGTCAAAAGAA
This sequence comes from uncultured Mediterraneibacter sp., assembly GCA_944384505.1. Taxonomy (GTDB): domain Bacteria; phylum Bacillota; class Clostridia; order Lachnospirales; family Lachnospiraceae; genus Mediterraneibacter. The sequence continues at coordinate 43,925 of CALWTQ010000004.1, read as the reverse complement.
GCAGGCGTGGCCGGAAGACTTTCGCAGCGAAAAGCCCTCAAGCCGCGCCAACTGCGCTTTGCAGCTTATTAAGTCAATAACACTTCCGTCTGGGAATGCGCAGGAAGCGGAGCGGACGATTTGAGTATGCTTTCTGGGGGAAGGAGACAGCCGGGAGATGTGACTTTGGAAGAATCTGCTGAAAATCTTGAGGGCGAAGAGATGTTGTTAAGCAGTGCGGGGAGACTTGTCTGAGCGAAGCGAGTTGCTCCCCGTGCTGCTTTGTCCTTAAACAGCTCTTCGGCCTGTTAGATTTTCCAGATTCTGGAACGGAACATCGCACGGCTGTCTCCTTTTCACAGAATACGCACTGCAAAACATTCGCTCCGCTTCCGGACATATTTTGCCGGAAAGTGTTATTGAACTTTATAGCTGAACTTTTGAATGACTTTCCATCCGCCTTGTGCTAGAATAGCATCATGAAACGCTCCCGGGACTCTGGCTGTTTCCAGTAATCCTCAGGAGCGCTCTAAAAAGAAAGGGGCCTTTTAATATGTTTCGTTTATGGGGTAAGGAATTCAAAGACAACCATATGCTTAAAGATATCGTCATCTGTGATGACACGGACGACACCCGCACCCACAAGATCTTCAATGCGCTTGAACAAATCTGTTATGAATTTGATTTAAGCAGGCCGATCTGGCTGGATGCAACAATTAATGAATTCAAACGTCACGCCAAAGCCAGGTTTTATCAGGACAGTTTTGTTGATTCCATTGACTTCGATTTTCTGGAAATCCAGGTTATAGAAGAATAGGGATTTTAAAATAATCCGTAAATCTTTTATTTCCTGGATTTGAAAATGCGGTCTTTTTTCTTCGGCGGTCTGCTTCCCTCTATTTTGTCCGGCATAGGCTCATATACCTTCTCGCTCTTCAGAAGCGGAATTCCTTTATGGTTTTTCCGAAGATAAAGAAGTGCAATCCCGGCAAACACTACAATACATCCGGCGAGCAGCTGAGACACCGGGAGTCCGATTCCCGGAAGGATAAGCTGATCCGTCCTCAATCCCTCAATCCACACTCTTCCCAGAGCATACCCGAAAATATACATAAGGAATAATTCTCCTTCGTATTTCTTATGCTTCCTGTATAGTACGAGAAGAATAAGAAGGACCGCGCACCAGAGCGATTCGTATAAAAATGTCGGATGCACCTGAATATAGCTGACTCCGTCAATTACTTCCAGGTGTTCCCGCATCTGCTCTGTAACGTCTCCGGAACGCACCGCGTCCAATGGCAGGCGCATAGCAAAAAGGCCGTCCGTATAACCGCCGAACGCCTCCCTGTTAAAAAAGTTACCCCAGCGTCCGAGCATCTGTCCATTCAAAATTGCCAGCGCAACAGTGTCAAGAATTTGAAATGCAGACAGGCGCTTTACCCGCGCCATAATAAATACCGCGGCTACAGCTCCGATCACGCCTCCATAGATTGCAAGCCCGCCATGGCGGGTGTTAAAAATCTCAAGCAGGTTATCCTTATACATATCCCACGAGAAGATCACAAAATAAATCCGCGCGCCGACAATTCCTGCTACCACGCCAACGATTCCCATATCGAGATAATCGTCCGGATTCTGCCTCGTCCGTTTCGCCTCGTGCGCAGCGATCAGGAAACCTATCAGGATCGCGCAGCCGATAATAATCCCGTAATATGCAATCTCAAAACCAAATACGTCAATGCTCTTTCCCACATGACTAAGATAAATTCCCAGGTTGGGAAAACTGATGTCATAATGCATATCTATACCTCTCTTCGTCCGTTCAGCCCGCGCCACTCGCAAAGCCGCACTTCGTGCTTACCGCGGCTTCCGCCGCTTCTTTGCTCGTATTCTGGCGCTCAGCTCATGATGACGTCCATGTGAAAAAACATGCAAGCATGTTTTTCTCTCACAGACGTCATCATGGCTGAACTGGTGCTATACATTGAACCTGAACACTATGATGTCGCCGTCCTGTACGACGTAGTCTTTGCCTTCCAGACGGATGAGACCTTTTTCTCTCGCGGCAGTGTGGGAGCCGCACGCCATCAGATCGTCATAGCTTACCACTTCTGCGCGAATAAATCCACGCTCGAAATCTGAATGGATCTTTCCTGCTGCCTGAGGCGCCTTTGTTCCCTTCTTAATGGTCCACGCGCGTACTTCCGGTTCCCCGGCTGTCAGGTAACTGATCAGTCCAAGGAGATGGTAGCTTGCCCGGATCAGTTTTTCAAGGCCGGACTCCTCAAGTCCCAGATCATCAAGGAACATTTTCTTCTCATCGTCGTCCAGCTGGGAGATTTCTTCCTCGATCTCCGCACAGACAACAAATACTTCGCAGTCTTCCTTTGCGGCATATTCACGGACTGCCTGTACCCCGGCATTGGAAGCTCCGTCATCCGCCAGATCATCTTCCGATACGTTAGCCGCGAAGATAACCGGTTTTGCTGTCAGAAGATTATAGCCTGCCAGCCATGCCTGCTCATCCTCATCGTCAGTTGTAAATGTCTTTGCCAGCTTGTTTTCCTCCAGATGCGCTTTCACACGGTTGAGGAAATCAAGCTCCTTTGCCGCTGTCTTGTCGTTGCGCGACAGCTTGACCGTCTTGGCAATCCTTCTCTCCAGAATCTCCAGATCTGAAAAGATCAGCTCCAGATTAATCGTCTCAATGTCTCTCAGCGGATCTATGCTGCCGTCCACATGAACAATATTGCTGTTTTCAAAGCAGCGCACAACATGTACAATTGCGTCTACTTCCCGGATGTTCGCGAGGAACTGGTTCCCCAGGCCTTCTCCCTTGGACGCGCCCTTTACAAGTCCCGCGATATCCACAAACTCAATCACAGCCGGTACGATCTTCTTTGTATGGTACATCTCCCCGAGCACGTCCAGTCTCTTATCAGGCACTGAGACTACGCCCACGTTCGGATCAATCGTACAGAACGGATAGTTTGCCGACTCAGCTCCCGCCTTTGTCAGCGAATTGAACAGCGTACTCTTTCCCACGTTCGGCAGACCTACGATTCCTAATTTCATATATCTTCACATCTCCTTTATTTATCAGTGATTTCGGCCATTTCAGCAACTATAGAGTATAGCATAAAGGCACTGCTTTTTCAATTTAAAAAACGAGTGAGCAACGGTTTCATTACTCACTCATCAAAAAATACGCTTAATTTCAGTATACTCTTTTCTTCTTTAAAACAAGGGCAAAATAAACAGTCAGAGCAGAAATCCCGGCAGCTGCCAGAAGCGGAAGCATTCCCTCCTCATCTCCGGTCTTCACCGCCTGCTGCTGATTACCTGCATTTCCGCCGGAAGTTTTGGACGGTTTCTGTCCGGATGTGCTGTCTGTATCCTTTTCCGGTATAGTCCCCGGATTATCGTCTGCCGGATTATCCGTATCGTCTCCGGACGTCCCGGGTACGTCAGTCTCGTCCGCCACAGTTACATTCAGCGTCACATCCATCACGCAGCCGTTTCCACAGTCATAATCATATGTAATTGTACCGCCGTCGGCATATCCGCTGATCACGGTACCGCTGATCTGCGCTCCGCTTAAGTTTATAACAGCATCTCCGCTGATAGCAGAATTCAATTTTGCCAGATCATAGCTGTCCGCAGGAATCCCCTCCAGGGATGCCGTCTGTCCGCCGCCTGCAAACCTGTCCGCCTTCACAGCCGTCCCCAGGTTCAGCGCGGTCAGATGGTTACCGGCGCATTCCAGAGCACGCAGCTTTGGATTGGCGCTCACATCCAATTCTGTCAGTTCATTATCTGAACAGAAGAGCTCCAGGAGAGACACGTTTTGGCTTACGTTCAGCTCTGTCAGCTCATTGCCGTCACAGTACAGCCATAGCAGCTTTGGATTGTCACTCACATCCAGCTCTGTCAGGCCAGTATTAGAACCCGCCAGACACTCCAGCTCCGGATTAGCACTCACGTCCAGTTCTCCCAGCGAATTCCCGCTGACCCGCAAATCATACAGGAGCGGTGCTGTGCTTACATCCAGCTCTGTCAGCCCATTGCCGTCACACCACAGCATTCCCAGTTTAGGATTTCCGCTTATATCCAGCTCTGTCAGGCCGGTTTCGGAGCAAATAAGATATTGCAGCTCCGGATTGGCGCTCACATCTAATTCTCCCAGCGGGTTCCCGTCCACATCCAGATCGCTCAAAGCCGGCTTATTGCTCACATCCAATTCTGTCAGATTATTGTCAGCGCAGTTTAGAATTTCTATATCAGGATTTGCACTTAAGTCCAGCTGCCCCAGAGGATTTCCTGAGCAGTACAGCTCCCGCAGCTTTGAATTCCGGCTGACGTCCAGTCCTCCGATTTGATTAAAACTGCAATCCAGATAGTATAATTCCGGATTGGCACTCACGTCCAGTTCCGTCAGATTATTTGATTCGCAGCGCATCCATTCCAACTTAGGATTTTTGCTCACGTCCAGCCCGATCATATCTGCGACAGCGCAATTTATCTCCTTAAGCTCCGGGCATGCGCTTACATTCATCTCCCTTACGTCACTGTACTGGCAGTACACTGCTGTCAATTCTGTATTTGCGCTCAGGTCAAGTTCTTGTATATAGGTATTATTGCACCACAGCTCTCTCAGCTTCGTATTCGCGCTCACATCCAGTTCCGTCAGTTTATTGCCGCCGCAGTCCAGCACCTCCAGCACTGTAAAATATTCAATTCCGGTCAGGTCAGAAATATCACCCTGGAATACATTTATCTCGCTTACAGCCGATATTTCCGCCTCTGACAAAACGCCGTCGCCGTCTGTGTCAAACTGCCGTACATAGGTGCGAAACACTTCATCCGGGAAATTTGTTTCACTGATTTCCACGCCGGGCGAATCCGCCGGCGCATCGTCTGTTATCTCGTCTCCCGCTCCGCCCGCAGCCAGTACGTTGGACGCTCCGCCGGGGCACACGAGAAAAATCACCGCGGCAGCCAGGAACATTTTACTGACTTTTCTCCAGTTCATAACCCCTTCCTTTCTTTCTGCATTTTGTCGATTCAGTCCCTTGTCTCCATCAGGATTACCGTTCCATAGGCAAATGAGATTGTCACCTCGTCCTCTTCAAACTCATTGCTGACGCACAGACTGTCGCTGGGCTTTAAGAAATGATTCTTAAGAGGATATTTTGCCCCTTTTATATTGAAATCGTCCACCGGAAGTTCCAGCGGGAACAGAGAGAAATATGGTCCGAAAGCCTCGTCCCTTTTCAGGGTAATATCATGATTGAGCAGACGGACCTGATTATGGCTGTCCAGGATCCGGGCATCCGCCCCCGACGCAAGGGCGATCTGAAGGCACTGGACATTCGCCCACAGATGGTCAATCCGGGTGCCTGTGCCCCCCAGGATCCAGATCTGCCTGCGGTTCAGGCCAAGGCAGAGCCGCAGCGCGATCTCCGTATCGGAGGCGTCCTTCACGGGGTTAAACTCCCGAATCGGAACATTAAGTTCTTCTCTGTAATAGCTGACCAGTTCATGGGAAACACTGTCAAAATCTCCCACAATATAATCAGGTTTAATCTGATGGCCGTGGAGAAATTCAAGCCCTTTGTCCACGCCGATAATGAATTCTGTCTCTTCACTTTTCAGAATCGGGAGCACAAAATCCTCTTCCAGCATACCCCCGCTCACAATAACGGTTTTCTTACTCATATTCTCTTAATATCTCCATAAATCCTGCTGTATTTTTTCTGATGTCTCCCTTATATACTCCTGAGCCGGATACAATCACATTCGCTCCCGCCGCCAGCACTTCCGCTGCATTCGACTGGTAAATGCCTCCATCCACTTCTATGTCCGGATGCAAATCCCGTTCATTCAGCATCGCTCTCAATGTCCGGATTCTCCCGAGAGATTCCGGGATAAACGCCTGCCCTCCGAACCCCGGCTCCACACTCATAACGAGAAACATTTCCGCCTGATTCAGATACGGAGTCAGCATATCCACTGGGGTCTCCGGCTTAATTGACAGCCCGGCCTTCACGCCGCACTCATGTATGGCGCTGAGCGTCCCCTGTACATCCTCGCACGCCTCCAGGTGTACTGTGATGATATCCGCGCCGCATTTCGCAAACTCCTTTACATAGCGGACCGGCTCCGTCACCATAAGATGCACGTCCAGCGCCTGGGCAGTACAGCCCTGCAGCGACGCGAGCACCGGCATGCCGAATGAAATGCTCGGGACAAATATCCCGTCCATCACGTCAAAATGAATATACTGCGCCCCCGCTTCCTCCGTCTGTCTGATCTGCTCACCCAGTGTCTTAAAATCTGCCGACAGAATCGACGGCGCCAGAATATTTTTCATACTAGTACTTTCTCCTTTCCTGCAGTTCCTGGTACATCGCGGTATAGTCCTCATACCTTACCCGGTGTATCCGGCCTTCCTCAACAGCCTGCCTGACCGCGCAGTCCGGTTCGTGGACATGATCACAGCCGTGAAAGCGGCAATGTCCTTCATATGGCGAAAATTCCGGAAAGCAGTATTTCAGGTCTTCCTTTTCCATTCCACTGATGTAGAGAGAGCTGAACCCCGGAGTATCCATAATATAAGAATCATCTCCGATAACGATTAATTCTGAGTGCCTTGTCGTATGTCTGCCGCGTTCAATCTTCCGGCTGATACTCCCGGTCTCCATCCGCACTCCGGACTGAAGGAGATTGATCAGTGAAGACTTGCCGACTCCCGAAGGCCCTGCAATCGCCGTTGTTTTCCCCCGGAGAAGTTTTTTGAGTTCGCCGATGTTTTTCTCTTCCTTCGCGCTGGTAAAAAGGAGCGGATATCCGCATCCCCCATAGATCTCCTCCAGCTGTGAAGGGGAGTCCTCTCCCGCAGCGTCCGTCTTGTTAAAGCAGAGCACTGCCGGGATTTCCCGGCTTTCCATTGTGACAAGGAACCTGTCCAGTAAATTAAAGTGGGGCTGCGGCTTCGCCACCGCAAACACCACCAGAGCCTGATCTATATTCGCCACAGCCGGGCGGACCAGCTCATTTTTCCTTGGAAGGATCTTCATAATATTCCCTTCCATATCTTTCTCATGCGTAATCTCAATCTCAACATCATCTCCCACCAGCGGCTTTACGCCTTCCCTGCGGAAGATGCCTTTTGCCTTACATTCATAAACACCGGATTCTACCACGTGAACGTAATAGAATCCGGCAATTCCTTTTATAATTTTTCCCTGCATATTCTCCTGCTGCTGTTTTTACTTCAGAGAATGTCCGGTCTTCCGGACGGTCTCTGCTATTCTGTCGTCTCTGATCCTGAAGAAGACCCGCCTCCATTTTCTGAATCCTCAGATTCACTGGGATCTGTCATAGGATTCGTCCAGAACTGCACCGTAGTTCCCTTAGCCACTCCCGTTCCCGGACTGACTGACATCCTGCATACCTGCCCGGGACCATAGTTGCTGTTATACTCTGTCTCTCCCTGATAGGAAGGAGTCAGTCCCTCTTCTGTCAGCCGCGTAAACGCAGTGTTCTGATCCATTCCCCGCACCTCCGGCACGGTTACGACCGTAGTTCTCGGCCCAAGGCTTACCACATAGCTTACAGTGCTGCCCTTGTTCACATGCTCTCCGGACGACGGGCTCTGCGATATTACAAGTCCCTCCGCCACGCTGTCGCTGTATTCCTCACCTGCGCTTCCCACAAGCCCGGCGGATGCCAGAGCTGATTCCGCGTCAGCCGCGCTCTTATTCCTGAGATCCGGCACAGTCGCCTGCTCAACGCCAAGGCTTACCACAATGGTCACTGAAGTTCCCTCGTCAACCTCTGTCCCGGCAGCGGGATCACTTGAGATTACATTGCCTTCCGCTATAGTGTCGCTGTACTGCGGAGTGCCTTTTGTCACTTTCAGGTTCGCCGCCTGCAGCGCCTTCTCCGCATCGGCCTCGCTGCTGTTCACCACATTCGGCACGGAAACCTTCTCCGCCTCCTCACCGCTGCTGATCACAACAGTGATCGTAGAGTTGATCTCCACCTCTTCTCCGGCGCCGGGATCCTGGCTCTTGATCTCTCCGGCCGCATACTCGTTGGATGGCTCCTCCTCGTTGGCCTTCCGGATTCCGAGGTTCTTTTTATTCAGGATTTCCTTTGCCTCTTCATAGGTCCTTCCTTTTACGTCAGGCACTTCCACCATCTCTTTCTCTGACGAGGACGCCAGCCCCGGCCCTGAGAAGAAGCCTGTCGCGTTTGCCACCAGGAAAAGAACGAGAAGCGCGATCACAACGCCTGCCACGATCATAAGGATGCGCATGATCCGCTTTGTATCTGGATTTACATTGTTTTTCTTCCGGCGTCTGCCGTCGCCTCTGCGGCGATCGTCCTCTTCATCGTCCTCATCGTCTTCATCGTCATCGTATTCCTCATCATCCTCATCATCTTCATCATAGTTATTGTCATAACCACGCGCCTGAACCCGCTCCAGCTCTTCTGTTGACATTACCACAGTCTGATCCGTATCCCTGGACGGCGCTCCTGCTCCGAGAACGACAAAGTCCCCGTCCGGATCCACCAGAGAGTGCTTCAGATCCTGCAGAAGAGACGCGCAGTCCGGATAACGCAGGTTCGGATTCTTCTGAGTACATTTCATAATAATGCATTCCAGGCTGTAGGGGATGTCCGGCACTTCCTCCGCCGGAGACCTGAGCTCCTCCTGGAGATGCTTCAGCGCCACTGTCACAGTGGAGTCGCCGTCAAAGGGGACATGCCCGGTAATCATCTCATACATCGTGATACCGATGGAATAAATATCACTTTTCTGATCCACCAGCCCGCCCTTTGCCTGCTCAGGCGACGTATAGTGAACAGACCCCATAACACTCGTGCTGATCGTCTGGGTAGACGTTGTGGCGCGTGCAATGCCGAAGTCTGTTACTTTTACTTTTCCGTCTTTTGAAATGATAATATTCTGAGGTTTAATATCCCGGTGTATGATATGCTGGTTATGAGCTGCCTGGAGTCCCGTCACCATCTGAATTGAGATGCTGATTGTCTCCTTTGCTGAAAGCCTTCCCTTTTTCTCAATGTAATCTTTCAGCGTGATCCCTTCCACCAGTTCCATGACCATATAATAAAGGCCCCTGTCCTGGCCCACGTCATAGACGTTTACCACGTTCGGATGCATCAGCCCTGCGGCCGCCTGCGCCTCGCTTACGAACTTCTTAATAAAGACTTCATCCTGACGATAATCACTCTTCAGCACTTTTACCGCCACATACCGGTTCAGCTTATGGTCCTTGCTCTTATAAACATCGGCCATTCCTCCGGAACCGATGCGGCCCAGTATCTCATACCGTTTCCCTAATACTACTCCTTCTTTAATCATAATACACTCACCTCATCTGAGAACGGCTCAATCAGGACAACCCCTATATTGTCTGTCCCGCCGTTTTCCTTTGCTGTATCCACAAGGGCCTGGCCTGCCTCCACAATGTCCCTTCCCCCCTGGACGATATGGAAGAGTTCTTCATCCTCCACCATATTGCTCAGACCGTCCGTACACATCAGTATGATGTCTCCCCGTTTCAGACGGTGTTCATAGAAATCAACATCCACATCGGCTTTCGCGCCGATCGCCCTTGTAATAATATTCTTATCCGGATGGTGTTTCGCCTCTTCCGGCTTAATGCCGCCCAGCCGGACCATCTCCTCCACAAGGGAGTGATCCTTGGTAAGCTGCTGGATTCCCTGATTAATCAGGTACAGACGGCTGTCTCCTACATTGGCGAAGTACATCATCTGATTCATGATCGTAGCCGCTACGACCGTGGTTCCCATCCCCTTGAGATGTTCGTCCCCGCCGGCTTCTCTGATGATCTCCCTATTCGCCGTCTTGATTGCCGATACAAGACACTTTTCAACGTCCTCGCCTTCACTTCTGCTGAGCTCTCTTTTCAGCACTTCAACCGTATACTTAGAAGCGTAATCGCCGGCCTGGTGGCCTCCCATTCCGTCCGCGACTACAAAGAGATTCTGAAGGATACCCAGAGGCTGATCTGTCGCGTAGACATAATCCTGATTCACCTGCCGTACCATTCCTACGTCTGTAATTGAAAACGTCCTCATATCTGTCTCCTTTTCTCTGTCCGCTTTGATGCCGCAGATCACGCCCCGCCTGCTCTTTCTTCTGCTGCCGCGCTGCTGTCTGTCATCATTTTTCTGTCTGCCGGCGCGTTTTTTGACGCGTACCGCCGGCGGAGCTGTCCACAGGCTCCGTCGATATCAGAGCCCATTTCCCTTCTTATAGTAACATTTATTCCACTTTTTTCAAGTTTATTTTTGAAATTGAGCGCATTTTCGCGGGTCGGGCGTATAAAATCACGCTCCCTCACCGGATTGACCGGGATCAGGTTCAGATGGCAGTTCCTGGGCTTTAAGATTGCCGCCAGCTCTCCCGCGTCTTCATCCCGGTCGTTCACTCCGTGCACCAGACTGTACTCAAACGTCACCCTGCGTCCTGTTTTTTCAAAATATGTATCACAGGCCGCCAGCACTTCCCCAAGTTCATATTTGTTCGCCACAGGCATAAGTTTCCTCCGCTTCTCCTGTGTAGAACCATGCAGGGAGAGAGCCAGTGTGATCTGAAGATTTTCATCCGCAAGCTTAAGCATGTTCGGGACAATGCCGCATGTAGAGACGGTCACATTTCTCTGGCTGATGTGAAGCCCGTGTTCCTCTGTGAGAATACGCACGAAGCGGACAAAGTTGTCATAGTTGTCCAGAGGTTCCCCGGTTCCCATAACAACTACGTTATGTACCCTCTCACCGATGATCTTCTGGATCTGGTAGACCTGCCCCAGCATCTCCGATGCAGAGAGATTCCTCTTTAATCCCCCGATTGTGGAAGCGCAGAACACGCAGCCCATCCGGCACCCTGCCTGGGAGGAAATACATACGGAATTCCCGTGCTTATACCTCATAAGTACACTTTCCACCATATTCCCGTCATACAGCCGGAAGAGAAACTTGTTCGTCCCGTCCTGCTTTGACACCTGCCGCTCTTCCAGTTCCACCGGAAGGATCACATACTCCTGGTCCAGCTTCTCTCTGAGCGCTTTAGAGAGGTTTGTCATCTCATCAAAGCTCCCCGCCAGCTTCACATGCAGCCAGTCGTAGATCTGCTTTGCCCGGAAGGCCTTCTCGCCCAGATTGATAATCTCCGTATTTAATTCCTCATATCCATACGCACGGATGTCCTTTTTCATGTAGATCCATTTCCTTTTCTGTTTTTCCCGGCTTCTTTTAACGCAGCCATTCACCGCAGGGAAAGCGCCTCAGCTCTCCCGTTCCTTCTTCACAAGTCTTGCGATAAAGAATCCATCACAGCTGTGGATTCCCGGAAGGAGCTGTATACATCCCTTCTCCGTCACACTCTCCCTAAGCTCTGGACAGAGCCCATCTGAAATATCATCCAGCTCAAACTCCGGATTTTCCTCCAGGAACCGATAGACATTCTCTGTATTTTCCTCCGGATTCACAGTACATGTGCTGTAAATCAATGCACCGCCGGGTTTTACATATTCTTTTGCGCAGCTTAATATCTTCCGCTGAAGCTTAACGAGGCTTTTTATCCCATCCGGATCAGCCCTGTATCTCAAATCCAGCTTTCGCCCCAGCACTCCCAGCCCCGAACAGGGCAGATCCGCGATCACCGCGTCTGCCTTTTCCCGTGACTCTTCGTCCAAAACAGAGGCGTCCATGCAGACAGCGGAAATATTCTCAAGACCCATGCGGGCAATATTGGTCCGGATCAGATCCACCTTATGCTCTGTCAGATCCCGCGCCTCCACCCGGCCGCACAAGTTCTCTGGATCCGAGGCGGCTTCCTTCCGGTCCTCCGAATAGCGTGTGTTTTCCGACTCTGCACTGCCTTCCGCCAGCAGAAGCTTCTCCGCGGCGTGCATCGCCTTTCCTCCCGGAGCGGCGCACACATCAATAATAAAATCTCCTGCCTTCACTCCCAGGAGCTCTCCCACGAGCATGGAACTTACATCCTGCACGGTAAAGAGTCCTTCCCGGAAGCTTTCCAGCCCCTCCAGATGGTCATACCCCGAGATCAGGAAAGCGTAGGGCAGATAGGGATGCGCCTCCACTTTCACGCCCTCTTTTTCCAGGCGTCCCTTTAACTCTTCCGGGCTTATCCTGTGTAAACAGCAGCGGATAGACAGCGGTTTCTCTGTCAGGAAATCAGCAAGCATTGCTTCAATCACATCGTCTTCATAGTAGTTCTGCCACAGCCGGATGATCCATTCCGGGCAGGAATACCTCACGGACAGCGCGCGTGAGCCTTCCTCTGGATATTTCACATCCTCAAGTCCCCTGGCGATATTTCTCAGCACGCCGTTTACGTAGCCTTTCAGACCAGAAAATCCTTTTTTTACAGCCAGCTTTACTGACTCGCTGCACACAGCCCGGTCCGGTACGCTGTCCATATATTTCAGCTGATATACCGCGCTGCGCAGCAGATTGCGGATCACCGGCTTCATCTTCTCCACTTTCACTTTTGAGAACTGGTCTAATATATAATCAATCTCGATCATATGCTCCAGAGTTCCCTCGGTCACTCTGGATATAAACGCCCGCTCCCGCTTCGCAAGATACTGGTACTTTGCAAGCACATCCCGGAGGATGATATGGCTGTACTGGCCGTTCTCTGTGATTTCCATAAGAACCTCCAGCACGATCTCCCTCTCGTTTATCTGTTTATTCATTCCGCCTTCTTCCTCCTGTAATAATCAAAAGACGAAGAAGCTGCAGGATCATGGCCGCCGCGCTGGCCACATAGGTCAGAGCCGCAGCGCTGAGCACCTGCTTTACTTCGCCCACCTCATCCGGGTACAGCATCCCTGACGTCTCGAGCGCTCTCACCGCCCGGCCGGAAGCATTGAATTCTACAGGCAGAGTTACAATCTGGAACAACACCGCCGCCGAAAACAGCAGGATACCCAGATTGATAAACAAAGCTGACGTCTGCCCCGTCAGAAGCAGCCCCAGAATAATCAGCGGCCATGACAGCGCGGAACCAATATTCGCCACCGGCACAAGAGCTCCTCTCAGGGACAGCGGCGCATATCCTGTGGCGTGCTGTACTGCGTGGCCACACTCGTGGGCCGCTACGCCCACCGCCGCAACAGAAGCGGAATTATACACTGTGTCCGACAGCCCCAGCGTCTTTTTCCCCGGATTATAGTGGTCTGTCAGGTTTCCCGGAATATGGATCACTCTCACATCGTAGATTCCGTTTCTTCTCAGGATTTCTTCCGCCGCCTCCTTCCCGGTCAGCCCCACACGGCTGCGGACAGTGGAATATCTTGAAAAAACTCCGTTCACCCGGGCGGACGCTGCCATACAGATAACAACGCCAATGATAACAAGCATATACGTCCAGTCATAGTAATAGTAAAACATCCTGTCAACCTCCTGATCTCACATAAGCCGGCGCCCTTTTCCGCTATCCGCGCGTAAATACTGTGCCGGGCTCTATTGGATACCCCCTCAGGAAAGCGCCTGTTTCCATCCTCTTCTTCCCCGGAATCTGCACTTCCAGAATTCTCAGGATTCCATCCCCGGTCTGTACTGTAAAGTCATCTTTTCCCACACAGAGCACAGTTCCCGGAACTGCCGTTCCCGCTTCTGCCGGTTCCGCCTTTGCAGGTTCCGTATCTGCCGGTTCTGCTTTCGCCCGCCAGATCTTCATCACTTTCCCTTTCCAGTGAGTATATGCACTGGGCCAGGAATTTAAACCGCGGATCAGACGCTCGATGCGGACTGCCGGGTCACTCCAGTCAATATTCCCCATCTCCTTTGTCAGCATCTTCGCGTAAGCGGTCGGGCTCTCTCCCTGCTTCTCAAAATGTGCGGTTTTATCTTCCAGCGCTTTAAGCGTCTCCACGCAGAGCTTCGCCCCCGCCTCAGAAAGCTTGTCATGCAGGCTCTCCCCGGTCTCGTCCTCCGCAATCGGCACTTCCTGCTTCATGATCATATCTCCGGTATCAAGGCCCTCGTCCATCTGCATCATGGTGACTCCCGTCACTTTCTCCCCCTCGATGACCGCCCACTGGATCGGCGCCGCGCCCCTGTATTTGGGAAGGAGCGAAGCGTGTACATTAATACAGCCGTAAGGCGTCATCTCCAGAATGGACTTCGGCAGGATCTGCCCGAAAGCGATCACCACCATAACGTCCGCGCCATATTTTCTCAGTTCCTCCGCGCATTCCGGATTGCGGATCCGTTTCGGCTGATACACCGGAATTCCAAGTCTGAGTGCAGCCTCCTTGACTGGTGAGAACTGCATCTCCTTTCCTCTGCCCCTTGGCTTATCCGGCTGAGTCACCGCAAGGCAGACGTCGTGTCCCGCCCCGACAAGCGCCTCCAGCGTTCCCACCGAAAAATCCGGGGTTCCCATAAAAATGATCCTCATACTGTCCGCTCCTCCGTTTCCGTGCCTTCCCCTTCATCATCTTCCTCTGTTTCATCATATGTCACGTCATGAAGTCCGTCCAGTGTCTTATCCACATAGAGCTCGCCTTTCAGGTGGTCGATCTCATGGCAGAACGCCCGTGCCAGCAGGCCTTCCCCCTCAAGCTCACAGAGTTCCATGTCCTGATTGTACGCCCGCACCTTCACATAGTTCGGACGGGTCACATTGCCCCATTTCCCGGGCACGCTTAAGCATCCTTCTTCTCCGGTCTGCTCCCCGGACGTCTCGATGATCTCCGGGTTAATAAGCACGATCGGCCCCTCGCCCACATCAATGACTACGATCCGTTTTAGTACGCCCACCTGGGGAGCCGCCAGCCCCACGCCGTTCTTGTCATACATCGTCTCCAGCATATCCCCGATCAGGATCTTCGTGCGCAGCGTCATCTTAGGCACTTCCTTGCACTGTTTTGTCAGTATCTCATCGCCAATCTCTCTTACCTGTCTGATCGCCATAATATTCTCCTCTTTTCATCACATTGTTTTTGATAACAGTTCATCCGCTGTACTACATCGGATTGAAGTCAAACTGTATTCTCATCCGGTCAAAACCGGAATTTATCTCTATATATTTCTCCGTCTTATCCTTGATCTCCACAAGGTCCTCATACCGTTCTGTCTTAACATAGATCACTCTCCGGTAAATGTCCCGGATCTTCTCAATCCCCGGGCTTGCCGGACCGATCACGGAAGCCTCCGCGCGGCCGCTCACTCTGAGGACATATTCCTTCAAATAATGGCATCCCTTCTCCAGCAGCGCCTCATCTTCGCAGGAGACAAAGAGTGCCAGCAGGTTTTCCACAGGGGGATATCCCATCAATGTACGGTAACGGATCTCCTCCTCATAGAACGCCTCGTAATCCTGGGCCGCCGCAGTCTGCACCGCGTAGTGATCCGGACTGTAGGTCTGGATCACCGCAGCACCCGCCTTCTCTCCCCGGCCCGCCCGGCCTTCCGCCTGGGTCAGAAGCTGAAAGGTGCGCTCCCCGGAGCGGTAATCATCCGTGTACAGAGACATATCCGCCGCCAGCACCCCCACCAGGGTGACATTGGGGAAGTCGTGCCCTTTCACAATCATCTGCGTGCCCACCAGGATATCCGCATCCCCGTCCGCAAATGTAGAGAGAATCTTCTCATGTCCGTCCTTGTGGCGGGTCGTGTCCATATCCATCCGCAGCACTCTTGATTTGGGGAACATCGTCTTTACCATATCTTCTATCTGCTGAGTCCCCGCCCGGAATTCTCCGATGTGCACAGATCCGCACTCCGGGCACTTTGTAATCCGCGGCTGAGAGTAGCCGCAGTAATGACACCGCATCCGCCCGTCCCTGTGAACCGACAGGGAGATATCGCAGTGAGGACATTTGATCACATGCCCGCACTCCCTGCAGGAAACAAATCCCGAATATCCCCTGCGGTTTAAGAAGAGCATGATCTGTTCCCGCTTCGCAAGCCGGTCTTCCATCAGATCCACCAGCTTCCGGCTTAAGATCGAACGGTTTCCACTCTTTAATTCTTCCCGCAGATCCACGGTATATACGTCCGCCATTCTCTGCATCCTGGAACGGTTCTTCATCTCAAAGAGCACGTACTCTCCGTTCCTTGCCCGGTACATTGCTTCCAGGGAAGGGGTTGCGCTTCCGAGCACCACGCCGGCTCCTTCCATCTGGGCCCGTTTTACCGCAGTCTCCCGGGCGTGATACCTGGGAGTCTGCTCGCTCTTGTATGTGGGCTCATGTTCCTCATCAATCACGATCAGGCCCAGATCCGGAAACGGCGTAAAAAGAGCGGACCTGGGGCCGATCATCACGTCCACCTCGCCGGCTTTTGCCCGCATCATCTGATCATACCGCTCCCCCGCCGAAAGACGGGAATTCATAATCGACACCCGGTTCCCGAATCTTCGGTAAAACCGCATGACCGTCTGATAAGTCAGGGCAATCTCGGGAATCAGGACAATGGCCTGCTTTCCCATATCCACAACCTGGCGGATCATCTCCATATACACTTCCGTCTTCCCGCTCCCGGTCACTCCGTGGATGAGATAGGTCTGCCTGATCCCCGCCTCATAATCCCCGCAGAATGTGCGGATGATCCGCTCCTGCTCTTCTGTGTAAGTCACAGTCTGAGCAGAGCTGTCTGTCCCGCTGACCGGATTCCTCCAGACCTGTTCAGACTCCACTGCAAGCACGCCCTGTTCTTCCAGCGCCCGGATCACTGTCGGAGTAATATTCAGCTTCTTCCTCACCAGCTCATATTCCAGGAGAGGATCATCCAGAAGCGCCGCCATGAGCCGCGCCCTTGCCTTCTGGTTCTTCTCCAGATAATAATGCAGCTGACGCACTCCCGTATCCTTATCCAGCAGAAGCCGGAGATGCTTTTTCACCTTCGCGTTCTCCTTCTGCCGGATCGGAAGGACTGTCTTTAACGCCTGGATCATAGTGCCGCCGTAATTTGACTTCATCCAGGCCGCAAGGGCGATCAGCTTTGCCTCGATCTCCACTCCGGTCCGGGAGATATCACTGATCTCCTTTACCTTCGACAGATCATAATCACAGGTTTCCGAGATGCCGGTTACATACCCTTTCCTCTGACGGTTCCCGTTTCCGAAAGGCACCAGCACCTCCATCCCCGGCTCCAGCTCGGCTTCAAGCCGTTCCGGAATCCGGTACTGAAAGATCTTATCCAGTTTTTCATGTTGAATATCTATAATAATATCCGCAAACACTTTATCTTCTTTTTACCCTCTTTTCAGCTCTTCAAGCACTTCCGCAATCAGAACTCTCTCGTCCATGGGATGCTTTACGCCCCGGATCTCCTGATAGTCCTCGTGGCCTTTCCCTGCCAGGACAATCACATCTCCGGGCTGCCCGTGCTCAATCGCGTATTTAATCGCCTCTTTCCGATCGCAGATCTCCACGTATTTCCCGTCTGTTTTCCCGATCCCGGTCTTAATATCATCGATGATATCCTGAGGCTCCTCAAACCTGGGGTTATCTGATGTGATAATCGTCAGATCCGCAAGACGTCCGGATACCTCTCCCATCTCATACCGTCTCTCCTTTGAGCGGTTTCCCCCGCACCCGAAGAGACATACGAGGCGTTTCGGATGGTACTCTTTCAGCGTTGTCAGCAGGCTCTCCAGACTCATGGCATTATGCGCGTAATCAATCATCAAAGTAAACTCATCCGATACCTTGACCATCTCGATACGGCCTTTGACCTTGGCCCTTTTCAAAGCCTCTTTGATCTTCTCCACCGGCACTCCAAAATGACGGCATACCGCAATCGCCGTCAGAGAATTATATACACTGAATTTCCCCGGTATATCAATCTCCACGTCAAAATCCATCAGTCCGGCTACATGGTATGCCACGCCCAAATATCCCGGCTTTGACACCAATTTTACATTCTCTGCTCTCAGATCCGCTTTCTCTGAGAAGCCAAATGTCTCGATCCGGCAGGAGGCGTCGCGGAAAATATCATCAAAATACTGGTCATCCACATTTCCTATGCCAAGCCCGCACTGCTTGAACAGCATCGCCTTGCACCGCTTATAGTCGTCAAAATCCTTGTGCTCATTAGGGCCGATGTGATCCCGCCCCAGATTAGTAAATATCCCGATCTCAAACGGAATCCCGGCAGTGCGGTGCAGCATCAGTCCCTGGGACGACACCTCCATCACTACACTGTCGCATCCCGCCTCCACCATCTTTGCGAAATACTGGTGAATCGTAAACGACTCCGGCGTCGTATTCGCAGCCGGGATCTTCTCATCTCCGATGATAGCCTCTATGGTTCCGATCAGCCCCACCTTATGTCCTACTCCTTCCAGGATCGAGCGGATCATATAAGTGGTCGTCGTCTTCCCCTTTGTCCCGGTGATTCCGATAATTTTCAGCTTCTCCGCCGGATAACCGAAATACGCCGCCGACATCAGCGCAAGCGCGTACCTGGTATCCTCCACGCGGATCACAGTCAGATCCTCCGGCGCTTCCACATCGCGCTCCACAATCACAGCCGCCGCGCCCTTTTCCGCCACGTCCGGGATATATTTGTGCCCATCGGACACTGCCCCGCTGATGCAGACAAAGACACTGCCCTCCTCCACTTTCCTCGAATCATTAATCAGGGTCGTGGCCTCGATATCAGCACTCCCCTGAACCACGTCATATTTCAGACGCTCCAGCAGTTTCTCTAATTTCACGGTGATTCCTCCTCGCCTATATTGCCTTTCCCTCTGACGCCCGCCGGCAGATCCATTTCCAAACCGCCTGCGGGCATATCTTCTCATACCATTATAGGATAACACAAGAGAGGTTATGATGCAAAAACTATCGGCTATAAAGTTCACTAACGTTCTTTTGCAAAACGTCCGAAAACAGGGGGGATTTGTCCCAAACCGAAAGAGACAGCCACCGATTCCCCGGAGGGAAGTCAGTGGCTGTCTCTTTCTCTTTCTTTTTATTGGATACCTTTTTTCTTTTTTCTGTAAAGAACACCTCCTGCCAGAACCGCGCCGGATATCAGCAGTAATACGAGCCAGCATGCAGCATCTGCACTGCCGCCGGTCCCCGGAGCGCCCGTGCCGTCCGTCTTGGCGCCTTCTGATGCGGACGGTGTTTCCGCCGGTCTGCCCGGTTCAATCGGTTCTGACGGTTCTTCCGGCTCGTCAGGCGTTCCGGCTGCCGGGATTTCAGACTTAGTTTTATACTATAAACCCGCCTGTCTTTCAAGAGAACCGGCAGCTATATCCCCGACACATTGCCCGCACTCACGATATTCTCCCAAAAGCCCGCGGCGCATTGGCTGTGCGCAGGATTATCTTTATCCTCTGAATATAAAAGCCGGGGTTCTTCCAGTTCTTCCAGACGCCCGGCACGTCCGGCGATCCAGGATTCCATGCGTTTTCTTGCACTGCGCAGCCGGACTGATATTGCCCCCAGCCTGATGTCCAGCACTTCATAGCCGAAAGGCCTGCATTCATAAAACCATATTTGCTCACGCAGTTCACGGAGCATTTCTGCTTTTTCTGCACATGCACTCACTTTCTCACAGAGAAGCCGCATATTTTCCTTATCATTGTTCTTGTAAGCCCGGCTGATCTCCAGGCCCAGCTCTGCCTTCACGGACAAAACCTCTGCTAAAGTATGGTAGTAGGCAAAAAGCCTCCGCGTGTCTTCATTTTCTATTGCGTCCCCCTGGCTTTGCAGCTTCCCGGCCAGCTTGCTGTAATGCTGCGGAAGATGTGAATCTGCGATCTGCGCATCGAATAATCCCAGCAAAGCATCCTGATACAGGACGTATTTTGACGGGTTATCGGCATTTTCGTTCTCCGGCGAGGTTCCCTCCACATTGTCAAACAGATCTAATAACTGATACTGCGCTGTTCCTGCTCCCGTCAGCGCCCGCAGTATTCTATCCGTCTCTGCCCCCGTCCCTCCGTAGCACTGCTGTGCGAAATAAGCAGCGGAATAAAACGCGGTCTGCACCGGAGTCTCTGTCCCGTTGTCAAACCAGAATGTACAGAATACCTTATCAATCCCCTGCTTCCGGCACGCACTGATGCCCTCTGCGATTGTCTTTTCAGCCTTACTGTAATTTGGAGCGATTCCGTTCCAGGTCCATCCGCCTGCCGCGAATCTGACCTGCTTTGTAATTTTATGATGCAGACGTATATTTTTCTCATACAGGTTCTGATCATGGTGATAGTAATCCCAATATACAAGTTCCACCTCTTCCGGCAGCGGAAGGATCTCGTCAAAGGCCGTATCTTCCGGCAGGTCATAATAGTCCCCTGCCGGTGATTTCAGCCGGAAAAACATATCGCTCCACAGCATTGGCTGAAGCCCAAGCTCTTTACAGATCCTGCATACTGATTTTAAATGCTTTGTCATAATCTGATAGCGGTCTTCATATCCATGAACCCTTAAATACCTTCCCAGTCCAAGCATATCCGCTTCATCCATTCCCACGTGAATCTTTCTGGTAGAAAAAGGCATCGTGGCGTTCCTGATCATGGACTTTACAAAGGCTTCTGTGTCCGGACTGCCGGTCATCAGGATATCATCGGTGTCCTTTAACTTCTGCGCCGCGGGCCAGCGGAGGAAGGTATGCATATGCGCAAGAGTCTGTATCGCCGGTATAATTTCTACGCCAAAGTTCTGCCCATACCTGTCAATTTCTTCAAGCTCACTGCGCCCGTATCTCCCACGGTAAGCTCCAAAATATGGATTTTCAGGCATCTCATATGTATCTTCCATATACAGGTACAGCTGGTTTAATCCGCAGGACGCGCAGAACCGGATCATTTTCTTTAAGAACGGAATATTGGCGGTGCCATTTCTTGAACAGTCCAGCATAAGCCCCGTCTCTCCAAAAGAGAGCTGTTCTTCTTTCGAAAATCCTGTACAATTATCCCCCTGCTCCATAAGTTCTGCCAGGAATAATGTCAGCCCCCTGTAAAAATGCACTTTTTCTCTTCCCCTGATCACCAGGCTGCCGGCGTTATATTCAACTGTCAGACGCTCTGCCGCAGCATTGCACCGACATTCAATATGAACGCCGTCCTCCCTGTCCGGATTTCCCGTCATGACCAGCAACTCAGATGCAGATTCCGCCATCGCCCGGTCAATTCCACTTAAATCAAACTTCATTCTCCTTCTCCCCCTTCCTGCATTTTTTCCGATATTCTGAAGGATAGACGCCAACATTTTTCTTAAATACCTTTGAGAAATACAGCGGGTTAGGATAACCGACCATTTCCGCCACATCTTTGGCAAGGAAGTTCTGTCCGGACTCCAGCAGTTTTTTCGCCTGGTCAAGCCGTATCTTCTGGAGATACTGCGCAGGTGTATATCCGCTGTATTCTTTAAACAGTTTACTGAGATACGGCGCAACAAGCCCGAATTTTTCCGCCAAATCCGTTGCCGTGACAGTCTCTGTCATATGGTTTCTGATATAATCCTCCATTTCCCCCATAATATCCGCAGTTGTGTTTTCTTTTTTATAAAGCTGTTTTTCGTCCAGCATCCGCCTGAGATTTTGGCTCAGCTTCCCTGTATCCGCTGAATAAAGAAACAGGTTTGCTGTCATTTCTTCTATCTCTCCGCTATTATCATCGCTGTATTCCGGCATAAAGCGGCGAAGCAATGTAACTAACCATCTTCGGCAGTCTTCCTGTCTGACAGTTCCATCCCCGATAAACGAATCAAATTGTTTTAGCGCGAGTTCAGGACTTTTTCCCGCCGTTCCCTGAGTTGACAGATTCAGGCTTCTTACCTCTCTTCGCCGCCTGTCTCTCTCTTCATCTTCCTGAACACACCAAACGCTTCCCCTTCCAATGATAATATTCTTCTGTATGCATCTTCTGAGCGATCTGCTTACAGATGAAATCTCTCTAAGGCCAATCCTCGGCTGATGATACGCAGCTGTTACGGGAATATTTCTCTGTTCCATAGCCGCGACGAATCGCTCCGAAAAATCCTGCATGTTAATTTCTTCATTCATAACAAGCAAAATGATACGTTCATTGGCCTGATATTTTTCAAAGCAGTATATATGCAGATCACCGGGAATCATGTCGGAAACCGCCCGTTCAACATCGATGCCTTTCCAGAAATCACACTCTGCAACGCTCTCCTCAAGGCCCTCCTTAATAAACGGCCCTGCACAGGCGTACGCAATCTGAACCTTTTCTTCCTGCAGATTTTCCTGTTTTCCAAGATAAACTGCATTCTGCAGCCGGTTTTTCTCCATATCAAGTTTACTGCTTTCAAAAGATTCTGAAATGCGCTTCAAGATAGCTGCCAGCTCGTCTTTTACAATTGGCTTTAGCAGATATTCTTTTGCGCCAGACCGGATCGCTTTCTGGGCATATTCAAAGTCATTATACCCGCTGATCACGACGATCACTGTTTCCGGGTGTTCACCGGCCAGATATTCCATAAGAGACAGGCCATCCACAAGCGGCATATTGATATCTGTAAATACAACATCCACCGGATTGGCCGACAGGTACTCTATCGCTTCTTTCCCGTTTACAGCACATTTTGTTACAGTAAACCTTGGATCTATTTCTTCGACTAATTTTTTTATTCCTCTTAACAGAGGCTTTTCATCCTCCGCCACCAGAACTTTTATCATCTATTCTGCCCCCAAGTACTATTACAGCGCCATTATCGTTAAATAATTTAAAACAGAAGTCTTCTCCATAATCTATCTTCATCCTCGTATAGATGTTAGGTATGCATAATCCGCCTATGGTCAGGTTTTCCAGCACATCCCTGACCTCTCCGTCACACCAGGATATTTTGTTCTTCTCAAATTCCTGAAGAAATTCATCAGAAAAGCCGTTTCCATTATCCCTGACTGAGACAAACCATTTCTCTTTTTCAGTCCAGGCACGGATCTCTATTTTCCAGACATGGTCAACATACCTCAGGCCGTGCTGGAAACAATTTTCACACAACGGCTGTATAATCAATTTAGGAATTATTACACGCTCTGCACCCTTCTCCATATGAACGTGATATTCAAATGCTTCCTCATACCGGATCTTCATCAGCTCCATATAATCAGAAGCGACCTCGCACTCCATTGCTATCGTACTGTGCCCGTCTCCCATCTCAGCGTTATATCTCAGAATTTTTCCTAACCTTCTGCAGATATCCGGGATTTTATCAGTTCTTCCCAGCTGTGATTCCATAGAAACAATCGCAAGAATATTGTGCAGAAAATGTGGATTCATCTGAGACTGAAGAGCAAAAAACTGCGATTTAATCTCGTTCATTTTTGCCATGGCCTGCTTATTTATACTGTCATTCAACTGCTTTAGCATAGAGTTAAATGAATCTTCCAGGCGTATCACTATGTCTTCTGAATCTTCCTCTGCTATATCTACATGCAGATTATCCACTGTAACTGACTTCAGAGAACGGTCAAGATCAATAAGCGGTTTTGACAGGTGCCTTGCAAGAATCCTCTCCAGAAAAACAGCCATTGCAAATACAACCGCCACCACAATCGCAAGTGCAAAATAAAACTGGCTTACCGATTTTTGGAATTCCGCAGGATTTTTATAAAATACAATCTGATATGGCGCATTTTCAAGGGATATGCTTACTATATTAACGTCCGAATCATTCCAATCACTCTTCCCGGAATTCAGCTCATAAAACGTTTGTCCGGTCTGGTCTAAAAGCTCGATCTTCACTTCATCTCCCAGATCACTGAAGATCTCATCGATCTTTTCCGTTGATTCCTGCACTTCTATGTATCCCCAGCTGGAGCTGGTGGAGAAATAATCTTTTATCTCCCGCACAATCGAAAAATATTTTGATTCCCGGCGTTCGCCATATGCCAGAATATCTGTCACCGGCTGCCTGTGATATATGAACGTATTCTCTCCCGAAAAGTATCTCTCTACTTCCGTATAATCCTCACTTTGAAAAAAATAAGCAATTCCGGCGTCAGTAATCGCGCGGTTCGCGGTGCATACAAAATCATCGTACATGTTATACAGACAGATCCTTGCATGTCCGTCACTTTTGAAATTGTAAGACTCCAGAAGTTTTTTCAGCCGGTTCTGCTCTATCGGATGACTGGTAAAATAGTTCCCGTCTTCCTTTACCGGCAGTGCCTGAAAGGCTTCTACAACTTCCGGGTTTGCCGCAATCTGAAGAGCCGTTCTGTCCATCTCATAATAAAGTGTGTCGAGCTGAGTTGCTGTTTTCTCTGTTATGATTCTGAAATCGCTGCTTTCTCTGCTGTGCATCTCATCAACTACAACTCCGTAGAACCAGCCTACAATCCCGATGATAAGGAGCACCATAATTCCTGTATGATATAAAAGGAATTTTGTCTGATATTTCATCTTTCTCATGCATTGTTCCTCCTTTTATATCATACCTTATCACCATAAAAATAAAAAGTTTTTCTATCCTTTTACCGCTCCTGACGTCATTCCCTCCACAATATATTTCTGCAGGCACAGATAGAGGATTACCACCGGCAGCACAGTGATTACAAGAGCCGCAAACACATAATTCCAGTCTCTCGAATACAGCCCGTAAAAGTTGAAAATCATCATCGGTATTGTCGTCCTCGCGGAACTGCTCATAAGATAAAGGGGAACCTGGAAATTATTCCAGATGCCAATAGCCGCAATAATCAGATTTGTAATCGTAATAGGCTTCATAATCGGAAGCAGTACCCTGAAGATAAGCTGGAAGCAGTTGCATCCGTCCATAATTGCAGCTTCGTCAATTTCTCTTGGTATCCCTTTTACATAGCTGGAAAAAGTTATCACTGCAAAAGGCAGATTGATTGCCGCCAGCACGAAAATCACACTGATATATGTTCCATATAGATTTAATTTCAGGATTAACGCATATGTCGTTACTATCTGCATTGTAGCTGTAAGTCCGAAGACGAAATAGTAGTATAATCCCCTGCCCTTTCTGTCTCCTCTCCTGGAAATAATGATTCCTGTCATGGAGCCGGAAATAATAATTATCGCAACGGCCGAAACTGTGATAATAAGGCTGTTCGTGTACCCCCTGAGAATACCTCCCGTCTCAATTACATGCTGATAGTTTTCAATCTGGAGACTGGACGGCAGTGTAAGATCCATATGAAGCGCCTCGCCCTGAGTTTTAAACGAGCCCAGTACCATCATCAGAATAGGTACAATATACACACTTGAAATCACCAGCAGAATCAGTACTGTTATGACCGTTCCAGCTTTCTTACGTGTTATTTTCATCAGACATCTACCTCCCTTGACCGGAGAAATTTATTTAACAGAAATGTTACCCCGACAATAAATACGGACAGTATCAGCGCGCTTGCACTGGATTTTCCGAGCAGGCCCATTCCAAATGCCCGATAAGTATATGTACTCAGCACCTGCGTGTCAAATCCGGGGCCGCCGCCTGTTAAGGAATATACAAGATCAAACACTTTCAGCCCTCCGGTAATATTAAATGTTATAACCACAGTAAAGGAAGGCGCTAAAAGCGGAAGGGTAATTTTTGTAAACTTTTTCCAGGATGAAGCCCCGTCTATCTCAGCGCTTTCATAATATTCCCGCGAAATTGCCTGCAGCCCTGATATAAACAGAAACATTGTAAAACCGGCCCACATCCATACTTCGATAATAATAATCCAGAGCATCGCCGTTCCGTAACTTCCCAGCCAGTCTCTGGCCAGATCTGCCTGGCCGATTGCTGTTAAAAAGTTATTGATCAAACCATCCTGCTTAAGTATACCTGTAAAGAGCAGTCCTACTATCATACAGCTTAATACGCACGGAAGGTAAAATAGTGTACGGAATATACTGTTTCCACGAAATTTCTTAACAACAAGCAGCGCGAGGAGAAGCCCGGCTGCCGTTTTTAATATAGTTGTACTAAAGGCAAACAAAACCGTATTCCACAAAGACCTGAGGAATATCTCATCTTGAAAAAGATTAACAATATTTGCCATTCCTACAAATTTGGGGCTGTCAAAACGATCCATATTCCAATCCGTAAAGGAATAGAACAGCGCCGTTACAATTGGAACAATGAAAAAGACCGTGTATACCAGTCCTGCCGGAAGTCCCAGCCACATGGGGTATATTTTGGCAAGCTGTTTCTTATTAATAATAACCACCTCTTTCTTTTATCCGCTCACTCTGCGGTACAATAAAAGGGCCGTCAGATGACAGCCCTCTGTATTATAGAAAGTCAGAATCCTTCTGCTCCCTGATCTTTCATATACTGCTCAAAATCACCCTGGAATTTTTCCATTATCTGAGCTCCGTCCATATTTCCTTTGGCAGGAGCATCTACATAATACACATATAACGTGCTTTCAAACAGCGCATTCAGATCCATCACGTAATAGTTAAACTCAGGAATCACTTTCCCCGACTCAATGAACTTCTCGTTTACTTCCTGCAGATATTCCGGTACCGGGCCGCCGTCAACATCCTCAAAAGCCGGAAATGCCGGCCTGTCTGCAAAGTACAGATTAGCATACTCAGGTGTAGCCCACAAATTCAGAACCTTTTTCACCGTATCAAGATTCTCAGAATTCTTATATGCCACAAACCCTGCCGAAGACATATTTTCTGTCATGACGTCCACTCCATCTGTCATCGACATCGCAAACATGCCGATATTTGCATCCAGATTGGCTTCTAATACTGATGCCGCAAAAAAGTCTCCATTAAAGTGCATAGCGGCTGTTCCCTCCGCTACAGCGAGAATTGAATCGTCATAGGTTGCCGAAGCAAAATTATCATTAATGTATCCTTTCTCATACAACTCGAGATACTGATCAATTACCTCTGCGAACTCCGGTACATCCGTCCATTTCGTCTCATTGGCCATAATCTTCTCGCTGAATTCTTCTGTGGCATCTTTCCCAAGCGCTTTTGCAAAGTTATCAGTCATAAGAACCTGGGGAACCCATGAATCTTTTGGCATATGAATCGGAGTTATCCCCTGATCCTTAATCGTCTGGCAGACGTCAAGGAATTCTTCCCATGTAGCTGGCTCCTCTGTAATTCCGCACTGTTCAAACACGTCCTTGTTATAAATAAAGCCATGCACTCCGGGAACGGAAAGGAATGGGAATCCGTAAATTTTGCCGTCGCCGGCTGTAACATTCTCAGGAATTTTCAGCTTGCTTACCCATTCTTCATCCGACATATCAGCAAAATTTTCAGCCGGGTCAACAATGTCATAGATCGCCGGTACATTATAATCGATTAAATCCGGGCATTCTCCTGAATTCAGTTTCATTTTGATCATGTTCAGAGACTCATCATCCGGAACAACCTGGACATCAATTTTAATGTTCTCCTCTTCTTCCAGTTTTTTGATCATCTCCTGCAGGCCGTCAAAGTTTCTGGATTGCTGCACCAGCATAGTAATCGTCTGCGTCTCTGTGCTTCCCGATGTGCCTTCGCCTGAAGCGTTCCCAGATCCGCCCGAGCCACACGCTGCAAGAGAAGCTGTCATTGCTGCCGCCATGAAAGCCGCCAGTAATCTTTTTCTTTTCATTCACTTACTCCTCCTTTTAAGATTTATTTGTTAGAATCAGATTATCAGCTTCTCCCTTTCTCGTACATACCATAAATTCAAAACCAATATGTCACTTTTTTAAAAAAATATATTTAAATCTGCCTGATTCAGCCGCCGGCAAACAAAAAAGAGGATCTTTCGCTTGATACAGTACATTCTTCACATGTCCCTGATATCAGGAAAAATCCTCTTTTTACTTTATTTATCCTTTTCGGATTTCTGCCGGCGTATAAACTCAATCACCTCAGCTCTGCAAAGTTCCACCGCACATGCACACTCTTGAATATCTGACTGATCCAGCTCAATACTGTCTTCTCCCGGATATCGGGCAGAAAAATAATATCCGTCAATTATCCTCATCTGCCTGTACGCTTCCTTCGAAAAAGAAATCCCCTTACGATCCAGATATTTCATCAGACGGTTCAGACTATGTGTATGAAGAACTCTGCCATATTCTGCCTCTTCCAGTGAATTTTCCGGATTCACATATTGTTCAACCAGAAACTTCATATACTTTTCGCAGATTCCCTGAGCCATCGCTCCCATCATATTTGCCACAAACCCGGCCTTATAGGATTTCATAAAATAATCATAATCATTTTCAGCAAAATCAAAATAACTTTCTAGCGCCACACCGACACCCCATCTTTCTTAACATTTCTGTAATACAGCATCTTATTATTTTCCCATCCATTTCCAACGACAATTTTCAGATCTACTTCCGGATCATTGATATCATCCGTCATCGCTTCGGACTTTAAAAGACGCATAGCTCTGCGCAATTCTTTTTTTTCAGAATATTCCGGGATAAGCACTATAAAAAGATCCAGATCACTGGAGTATTTTTCCTCTCCTCTTGAACAGCTTCCATATAAGAGAACATCGCTTACATACGGCGCCAGTTCTGACTTCCGAATCGCAGCCAACGCATAGTTCAACGCTTTCCTGTGTCTTTCAGAGTTTATTGATGTGAGTATATGCATTACTGCGCACCTCCCGTGATCCCCTTCCTATCCCTGTATCTGCAGAAGCTTTGTCTTGAGCTCCTGCTCCATATTCCGAAGCTCCATCTCCGCGGCCTGTCTCTTCTCCCTTCCCTCTCTCTGGATATTCATCACT
The DNA here is from genome assembly GCA_944384505.1 of uncultured Mediterraneibacter sp. GTDB lineage: Bacteria > Bacillota > Clostridia > Lachnospirales > Lachnospiraceae > Mediterraneibacter. Next base: position 15,207 of record CALWTQ010000004.1, on the reverse strand, counting down.
TCATCCAGCGTTGAGATCAGAGACTCATTCGTGTGTTTCAATGTCTCAATATCCACAATTCCACGCTCGGACGCCTTTGCCGTCTCCACAGTCGCCATTTTCAGCTTCTCCGCATTTTTCTTCAAGAGCTCATTGGTCATGTCCGTCACCTGGCGCTGGGCCTCCGCGGCTTGGGCGGAGTGTTCCACTCCGAGAGCAAGCACCATCTGGCTCTTCCACAGCGGGATCGTATTTACAATCGTGGACTGGATCTTTTCCACCATCTGGGTATCATTATTCTGCACAAGACGGATCTGCGGCGCTGTCTGGATAGAGATCATCCTGGTCAGCTCCAGGTCGTGGATCTTCTTCTCGAATCTGGTGCACATGGATTCCAGATCCCGGGCAGCCTGGGCGTCTTCCGGCAGTCCTGACATATTTGCCTTCTGCGTCAGTTCTTTGAGCTGCGTATTCCTCACCTCCGCCAGCTTCTTCTTTCCCGCAAGGATATACATGGAAAGCTCTTTGAAATACGTCAGGTTCAGTTCGTACATCTTGTCCAGAAGAGCAGTATCCTTCATGAGCTGTACCTGATGCTTTTCCAGGACTTTTACGATCTCGTTCACATTGGTCTCTGCCTTGGCGTACTTTGCCTTCATGGATTCGATCTTATTGGAAGCCTTCTTGAAGATCCCGAGAAATCCTTTCTCTTCCTCCTCATCAAAGTCTTTCAGCTCTTTTACCACGCTGCTTAAGAGCTCTCCCACTTCTCCCAGATCCTTTGATCTTACATTTTCCAGGGCGGACTCGGAGAAATCTGCCATCTTCTTCTGTGTCCCGGCCCCATACTGGAGTACAAGAGCTGAGTTTGTCAGGTCAATCTGTTCAGCGAATGAGTCTACCATTCTGCGCTCCTCGTCAGAAAGTATGCTCTCATCCATCACCGGCTGTTCCGGCTCCGGAACCGGTGGTTTCTTCTCTTCCTGCGCCTGAAACGGATCAAGCGTCAGTGTAGGTGTTGTGTCAAAATCCTTAAAATCATTGCTCATTTCTCTGTCCTCCATTTTCCCTATTCGTTTCTTTTAGACTAAACCCTATGTTTTTACTTTTTCCCGCCGCTTTTCAGCCCGTCCTCAGTCAGGCCTTCCTGCGCAAGCATGGTATGAAGCACGGAGATATCCGATGATACATCCCACGCCGTATCCTGAAACAGGTCGTCCAGAAGCTTTTCAAACGCGGTATTAAGCATATCCAGCGTCTTCTCAATCTCCTGCTTGGAAGAAATGATATTCTCTCCCTGCACCGGCTGAGAATCCAGCTCCTCGTACGCATCCAGAAGCTTGATCGTCATCGGCAGATAATATTCCATCAGCCTTCGGATATCATCCACAGACTCCGGGTTCTGCTCTACCCTGTCAAAGATGCGGTCCACTACAGTCTCCATTCTTGATATCTTCGCTGATATCTCTTCTCCGGGGATTGCGTCATTGGCCTTACGGATCTTCTTCACGTATTCGTCTCCTGCCTCCACGATCTTCTTTACTTCCGGTGAGAGCTTTGAGTATTCCTGTCTCTGTTTCTCTGCCGCGGCTTCACGCTCTTCCTTCTCCCTGCGCATCCGGTCCATCAGCCCGGTATACTGGTGATACGCCTCGTCGCTGACCATCAGGCACGTTCCCTGCTCGTCCAGATGTCCCTGGCGGAACCATCCCTTTTTGATCATTTTTTTCAGATCTTTTACTGTGCTTTTCACCGAGCGCCCAGTCTTCTGCGCCAGCTCCTTGATGTCACAGTATTCCCGGTTTCCAAGAAGCTTAACATATTTCCGGAAGCGCCCGACTCCGCATACCATACTTGTCCCGACTCCTGCCATCACTGCGAACGCGATCACGCCGATCCCGAACACTCCCGCGGCAATCTGCAGCACAAGCTCCCAGCCCGTGGCAAATGCACCCAGGCAGAGAAGAAGAAGAAAAATCAGGGAACCTGCGCCGAAAACGTATCCGGTTGCCGCCAGAAACACTCCGCCGACCTTTGTGGAAGTGCCCTTCAGATAGAGCGGTTTTTTCTGTACCTGAGTATTCCCGCCGTAACCGCTCTGTGCGCCTGTCCTGCTGCCAAAGCCCGTCCTCTGCTGCTCTGCCCCGGAATATCCCTGTTCTTCCGCCCAAGTCCGGCCAGCCCCCTGCCGGTTCTGTTTCGGCCCCCTGCCGCCTTTCATCGGGTTATCCCGGTACCATCCTCCGTTTTTCAGTCCCCTGGATACATTGTCCATTGCCTGTCCGATCGTATCTGAAACTGTCTGGCTCAGACTGCTGAAATCCCGGGAATCCACGGCGTTCTGGATGGTTCTCCTAAGCTCATCCCCAAATCTTTCCCAGTCATTATTTATCATGAAAATCCTCCTCAAATGCTTGACCTTAAAAATCTTTTATATGATAATCAGTTTAGTCGCAACCTATGGAAAAGTCAATAATTCACCAAATGAAAAAGGAGTGCTTAATATGATTCCTGATATTAACACTATTATCTTATATGAAGACCCCCAGATCATCGTCTGCCACAAGCCTGCCGGCCTGGCTGTACAGAATTCCAGAATCGGCAGTCAGGATCTGGAGAGTCTCCTGAAAAACCATATTGCGGGAAACATTTCAAAAGGCCGCTCCGCCGGAAGCGGGCATTCCCGCTCCCCCTATCTGGCCGTGATTCACCGCCTGGACCAGCCTGTGGAGGGACTGATCGTATTTGCCAAAACGCAGAAGGCGGCAAAGGACTTGAACCGCCAGCTCACTTCATCCGGCTTTGGGAAATATTATCTTGCTCAGGTCACCGGATGCCCCGGCCCGGCGGAGGGGACGCTGGAGAACTATATGGTAAAGGACGCACGTACAAACACTTCCCGGATCTGCTCCAAAGACACCCCCGGATCAAAGCCGGCCCGGCTGCATTACAAAGTCCTGAAAACCGAAGTTTCAGAGTCCGGCCGCCACACCTCCCTTGTGGAGATCTGCCTTGACACCGGGCGCCACCACCAGATCCGGGTGCAGATGGCCCATATAGGATGCCCGATTGCTGGCGACAGGAAATATGGGGATAAAGAAAGCACAGGGCCGCTTAGGCTCTGTGCTTACAGACTGGAATTCAGGCATCCGGATGATGGAAGAACGCTGAAATTTGAACTGGCCGAATCTGACCTGTCTGGATTTATTCTCTTAATATAGCTTCACTACTGGCTCAGGAAACAAAATACCGGCTCCAGCATACGCTCCCAAAACTCGTTACTGTGCTCCCCTTCATCGGAAAGGAATCTATGTGGACGTTTCTTTTCATCCAGCATTCTATGAAGAGCGTCCACATCTTTAAAGATAGGCATATCCTGGCGGCCGCAGCACAAAAGTACTTCCGGCATTTCATTCCATTCCACAGCTGCATATTCCTTTTTTACATCAGCTCCTATTGCGCAAAACCTTTCTTCCCCGCCAAAGACAGCCTCAAACATTTCTTTAGAAAAACCAGGCATTGGTTCTTCTTTCATAACACGTCTCCAGTCCACTACCGGAGACATTGCTGCGATTTTGGAAAACACCGAGCGATATCTCAGGCCATTATATAAAGCTCCGAATCCCCCCATAGAAATTCCTCCTAAATAGGTGTCCTCTCTCCTCTCCGACAGCGGAAGAAGTTTCCTCGTCTGCTGCACCAGCTCAGGGATAAAGCTGCTAAAACAGGTATTTCTCTCTGGACAGTCAATATAAAAAGAATTCTCGCCATCCGGAATTACCACAGCGATCTCCTTTTCCCCGGCATTCCTGCGGAAGCTCAGGCAGGTAAGAAGCTCCGATGCCGATGCACTATATCCGGGCAGAAAATATAAAGTCCTGTATGGAAGTTCCGTTTCTTTTCCTGAAATCATGGCATCCGGCAGAATTATTGTCGTTGTCACGCCTCTCATCAATGTCTCTGATTTCCATTCCATCCTTATCAGTGCCATACTTAATCCTCCTCTAATATTTCCAGAATGTCTTCGAACTTATCCAGCGGATATACTGTCCTTTATATCCCATATTTCACCCTCACCTCGTACTTTGGATAAGGTAATATCTTCAAGTACATATTCCTTTCCGTTTAAGAAAAGCTGAACTGCTGGCCCGTCGATTCTGGCAACCCGGCAGTTTTCTCTGTTTACCGTTATTTCTATCCGTGTTTTCCCATAGCTGAACCGGAAGCTATATTCTTCCCATGCCCCCGGAATGCATGGCGAGAGCGAGAGCCCCTCTTTTCTGATTCGCAATCCGGCAAATCCGTATATAACGGCCATATAAGTGCCTGCCATATTGGCTGTATGTATTCCATCTTTTGTATTCCCATGCGTATTAAATAAATCCATTTTGGCCGAATCGCCAAAATACTGGTATGCTTTTCTAACCATCCCAAGCCTGGCGGCCATTATACTGAATATGCATGTAGATAACGAAGAATCATGAGTTGTTATCTGCTCGTAGTACAAAAATGAATTTCTGACCGTCGTTGTCTTTTGATACTCCTCAAACATGAAGTGCGACAGCACCGTGTCTGCCTGTTTGCATACCTGTCTGCGATAAAGTGCAAGAGGATGATAGTGCAGAAGCAGCGGATAGTTTTCTTCCGGCGTTGTCTCAAAATCCCATTTCTTCTTCATAAGAAACGAATCATCCTGGGGATTTATATCCAGCGTCCTGCTATACGGAAGCAGCATACATTCAGCAGCCCTTTCAAACTCGTCAAGTTCACTTTCTTTCAAACCGATCCGTGTACAGAGTTCTTTCCATTGTCCTTGGTTCTCCAGAATCTCCCTGCATTTGCAGGCCCACTCAAGGTTAAACTTTGCCAGAGCATTTGTATAGTAATTATTATTAACCATACAGGTATACTCATCCGGCCCCGTCACATCCTGAATTTGAAACCTGCCGTCATAATAATTTCCTGTATCTATCCACAGCCGCGCTGTTTCGACTATGATTTCCGCTCCTTGGCTGCACATAAAATCAATGTCATCCGTAGCCAGATAATAGAAAACTGCCGCGTAAGCAACATCTCCGCTTATATGATATGCCGCCGTTCCTGACGGGAAATATCCGGAGCACTCTTCTCCATTGATAGTCCGCCAGGGATATAACGCCCCCTGCCTATGTCCGAGCTTTCTCGCATTCTCCTTCGCCTTCTCAAGAGTCTGATAGCGGAAATATAACAAATTCTTTGCTATTTCCGGATAAATAAGCGCAAAAGATGGTATAGCATATATCTCTGTATCCCAGAAATAATGTCCCTCATACCCTTCGCCGCTCAGCCCCTTCGCCGCCATATTGCCAAATGGATCTCTTCCTGCTGATTGCAGCAGAGCATACTGGTTAAAGTGAACCGCACGGTTCAGCTCATCGTCTCCTTTTATTGTCAGATTACTTTTTTCCCAGAATTCCCTGAGATATTGTTCCTGCTCTCTGTATAAAACATCCACCGGGTCATCCGCCAGCGCCTCCAGATTGTCCCTGCAGGTTTGGATTAGATTTTTGCTGCGCAGGGAGTCTTCTGTCCAAGTGTATTTATAAAACGTAAGCCTCTGGCCGCTTTTAATGTCTCCGGATATTATATGTATTATTTCCGTTTCTTTCTCCTCGATCCTGTGGGAATATCCATCAGGAACGAGATGCCATACTCCTGTACATACTTCAAGTCCTGATCTCGACGTCTTAGCAAGAATAAAACTGCACTCTCCCTGCCTGTGTATTTCTGAGATATTTAAGTATTGCATACTTTTATCTGCCACCCTGGGATCAGATGGATCACAGTAATTCTGCACCTGTCCTATATGGCCGGAGCGGATTGTTACATGTCCGTTATAATTGTGAGATGTAACCGAAATTTCCTGAAGGAACAGAGGCCGCCTGATAAACGATGTCATTCGTTTAAACTCCAGGCATAATTCATGACCATCTGGTGATAGCCATTCTATTATTCTCCCTGTTATCCCTTTTTTCATGTCCGCGTATCTTACAGCCTTCTTTACCTCACCGTCAAAAAGAGAAAATGTAGTCCCGCCCACATCAACCCAGATTCCCTGAGTATCCGCAACATTCAGCATAGTCTGCTTTTCTTCAACCAGTCCATAAAGCGACTCTGCCTGTTTCATATCCGTAATATCGTAAAAGCCGTTAATATACTGACCTCTTATACTTTCGAAACCTTCCGGATAGCCTTCCTCAAATGCTCCTCTCACTCCAATATAACCATTGGCATTATGGAACAAAGTCTCATCCAGCATCAGTTCCCCGTTTTCCAGCGAAATTTCTTTTGTATAATAAAGCTCCTGATTCATGATATGTTTTCCTCCCGGTACGAAATGGCGATTCTGCCACATCTGTGTATTCTGCCGCTTCCCAGATTTGACCTTATCATTTTTCCGGTTCCCGGCGTATGGATGATCTCCAGAGCACATCTTTCATACTCTTCAATCCAGCTCAGATCCAGAGGGGACTCATGATGTCCAGGCCATATCCTTTCATACTCTTTTTCCTTTTTCTTTAGCTTTCGGATACTTTGCAGATAATCGGATACCGAAGCCGAATGTTCAAAAAAGAGCAGCACGCCCTGAGCACATACAGTATCCGCAGAAAAAAGAGCCCTCTTCTCTCTGTCCAGGACGCAGACACTTCCCCCTGTGTGACCCGGAGTCCAGATTATTTCCAGGCACCTGCCGCCCAGGTCAAATACCTGTCCCTCTTCCAGACTTCTCATTTTTCCCCTTTCCTGTTCCCAGGAAATTTCATTCAGCATTTCCAATGGGACGTCCTGGCCAAATTCTTCGGCAAATCCTTCTATAAATGCTTTACGAAATTTATAGTTCATATGTTCTTCTGCTGTAGAGAGGTCTTCTCTTTTCATATATACAGCAGTATCAGGCAGCTGACTGTTCCCTCCTATATGATCGAGATGTCCATGCGTGTTGATAACAAACAAAGGCATTGCAGTCAAATCCCTTATACAGCCCAAAAGGCCGGGGAAGCCATCACCCGTATCAAGAAGGGCGGCCTGCTTTTCTCCTTCCATAAGATACATAAAGCTGTGAAAAGGATCTTCGATCTTCCATGTGTGCTTGTCTATTTGAAATACTTTATAATATCCCACTGTCTTTCCGCTCCTTTTTCTGCCTGGTCATAGCGAAGAAGTTCTATATCATATTTCCTGCATAATTCCAGATTTCCCGGATCTGTCAGGAAATGGTAGTCCCTTTCTCTTGCCCGCGCCACCTCTTCCCCTGTTACTGTATCATTTCCGGTCCGAAGCATCTCTTCCCCATAACGTGCCGGATGCATAACCATCAGATACTGCCCTTCCATTTTGGCAATCGTTCTTTCAAACAGTCCCGGTTCACAAATGAATTTGTCATTTCCCGGTATGAGCCGGTTAAACCATGCATGATCTATAACCCCTTCTTTTTCCATCATGCGGCTCATTGCCTCACCGAGTCCCGGTATGAACGCTTCCGGAAACATATGGGAATCCATATATGTAATATTAAATCCCACCTTGCGCACTTTTTCCAGCTGGTACTGATATTCTGTCACAATTTCCGATATAATGGGGGGATGGATTATATAGTCACTCTGGGACTGGTAAAACACACCTCGGGTATCAATCAGGCTCCTTACCCGGGAAGGCGGAGCCACCGGCCCCCATGTCACCTTATCCCACTCTGAATTAATACAGCCGTGAAGGCCAAAACAGATCTCTTTTTCTCCCGTCAGCATCTCCGCCGCTTCTTCCAGCTTTGGCCCGCAGGCAAGCACAGAAACATTTTTTATCATTCCGGCTTGGCACGCTTTATATATCGCTGTGTTCGCGGCATGGGAAGAACCGCAGTCATCCGCTCTTGTTATCAGCGCTTTTCTCTTTACATTACGTTTCTCCATAGTTTTTCCTATCCTTTCACCGCGCCGTCAGCCATACCTTTAATAATCTGTTTCTGGAACAGAAGGAAGAAAACCAGTGCCGGCAGAATCGACAGAACGAGTGCCGCCATTATGAGATCCCATCGGTTTACATAGGTTCCATAAAATACGCTCATTGACAGCTGTATCGTTTTGAGTTTTTCTGAGCTGATCATTACAAGCGGAAGCATAAAGTCATTGAACACACCCAGAATATTTATAATGGCAACTGTTGCGGTAATCGGTTTCAAAATAGGAAATACCACATAGAAAAAAGCCCGGAACTGTCCGCAGCCGTCTATCATTGCCGCTTCTTCAAGATCCCTCGGAACTCCTTTGATGAATCCACAGTATAAAAACAAAGCCATCGGGAGCAGGAATCCCCAGTACATAAAGATCATTCCCTGCATGGTATTGACAATGTGCATCTCTCTTGCCACTATTACGACCGGAACCATAAGCACCTGGAAAGGAATGGCCATTGTGAACAAAATCCCGTAATAGATCACACTGCTCACCTTGCTCTTTACCCGGATAATTTTATATGCGGCCATCGAGGCGAACAGTATAATTCCCGCCACTGAAAATACAGAAATCGCAACTGTATTTAAAAATTTTCTGGGGAAATCCATTCTGGACACTGCTTCCACATAATTTATTATACTGATATTTTCCGGAAGTGAAACCATATTTGTCAAAATCTCCCCATTTGTTTTAAAACTGTTTATAAATATCAAAACAATAGGAAACACAACAAAGCACGCGAGTATAATCAGTATTACTTCTATAGAAAATATAGCAATATTATACTCTTTTTTCATTCTTCCCTCTCTCCTGCTTTTCATCACATCTCCACCTCTTTCTTCCTGCTTGCCTTTACCTGGATAATCGCTATCACGCCGACTATCAGCGAAAATATAACTGCTTCTGCTGATGCATAAGACAACTGATCGGCATCAAAGGCGTCCAGGAAAATCCTGTAGGCAATCGTCTGGGTTGTTCCATATGGTCCTCCGCTTGTCAATGAGTAATTCAAGTCAAACGACTTCAAACTGTTCACAATGCTCAGAAACAGGCAGACCGTGACTGATGGCCGGATGAGCGGAAAAATAATCTTAAAAAATCTGTCTTTTAGTCCCGCTCCATCGATCTGTGCAGCCTCTAGTAAATCGGAAGGCACACTCTGAAGTCCCGCCAGATAAATAATCATATAATATCCTGTCCCCTGCCACAGACTTACAATTACCAGCGACAAAAAAGCAGTTTCCGGATATGCCAGCCAGTTTCTTTCAAAAAAGCCGATTCCAAAAGTTTTCCCTATAAACGGAAGGAATGTACCAATAATAAAGTTCCACAGATATCCCACAGTAGAAGTGCCGATCACGATCGGCATAAAATACACCGCCCGCAGGATCCCCCTGAGTTTCAGTTTCATATTCAGTATCATTGCCAGCGCCAGCCCGAAAACATTATAGCCAATCACCATAACGACTGCATATTTCAGAGTAAATCCTATCGTTCCAATAAACTTATCATCCGTAAGCGCTTTCACATAGTTCTGAATCCCTACAAAATTTGAACTGACACTGATCCCATTCCAGTCCCGGAGGGAATAATAAACTCCGATCACCAGCGGCAAAAAAATAAATAATATACATAGAAGAACCGCCGGCCCTACAAAAACCGCGTAAACCAGCCAGTTTTTAGTTTTCAGCGAACCTTTGTTTCTCAGCATAATCTTTCTCCATCCTTCATAAAACGTGTCTGTACCTGCTTTCTGCTTATTCACTGCAATTTAATTTTTTCAAAAGCTTTTCTTTAAAGGAAAGGAGGACGTATCCTTTACGCCCTCCGCCTGAGCTGTTCCTATTCCTCACTGCTCGAAGAAGACACCCTGCTGTTCCACAGTTCCTGCAAAGTCTGGCATGCCTCTTCCCTGTCCATAACACCGGACGCATATGCCTGTAACGGTTCAGCCTGATCTGTGTTAAAGCCAGAAGGCCACTCTTCGATTCCGAAACTGTCATAAACCATCCCGTCTTCTACATAGGCGTTCATATCCATATTCAGCGCTCCCGTCTCCGACAGATCAAGGTTATCATAAGGCGCGATAATAGACATCTGCTCAATCATATATGTCTGGGCGTTTTCATAAAACCAGTTCAGGAACTTCTTTGCTTCTTCCTGATTTTCAGACGTATTGGAAATACTTAAAAACCTTGTTGTAGATACCTGAAGTTTTGTCTGCCCGGGATCGTCGGTCAGCGGAACAGCAAACAATCCGAGATCCATATCCGGGTTGATGCTTGCAATCGTATCCGTGTGCCATGTTCCCTGTTTAATCATCGCAATCTCCCCCTGCGCAAATGAGTTTGCCTGATCGTCATAATGATGTCCAATCGACTCTGCACCCCAGCCATAATCCAGGGTAAGGTCATAGAAATCAAAGAAATCATCCATATATTCCATATCAGAGAATGTTTCCTCTCCTGCTGTAAGCCTTTCAGAAGTTTCAGCCGCCCCTTCATAAGTAAACGGTATCCCCAGAATATGCATTAAGAATCCCCAGTCTCCCCAGGCCTCTCCAAATGCCTGAATTCCTGCGGCTTCGAGCTTTTCACACACTTCCCTGAGTTCTGTGATAGTTGTTGGAACTGACTCAATTCCCGCCTGTGCAAACAGCTCCTTATTGTAAATAATACCGCTTCCCTCCATTGCGTACGGAAGGCCATATACTTTTCCGTCATAAGAACCTCCGTTTAAAGAAGATTCATAAACATGTCCGGTCCAGGACTCATCTGAAAGATCTACGCATCTCTCGTACCAGGTATCATAATCTCCGCATTGCAGATCAATAATGTCCGGTGCTTCCCCCGAAGCAAATCTTGCTTTCAGCACTGTATACGGATCATCAGAAGGGATTTCCCATTCCAGAGTTACACCCGTTTCTTCCTTGTAATCTTTACAGATCTGTTCGATCATCTCAGAATACTGCGCGGTTCCCTGATACACAGTTAAAATCTTCTCTCCGCCTTCCGATTCTTCTCCCTGAGCCGAACCATCTCCGCTGCCTCCGGAGCATCCTGCTGTCAGAGACATAACCATCATCACTGCTGCAAGCATAGCCACTACTCTTTTTGATTTCATCACTTTTCCTCCGTTCTTTTGTACTTCTGTTTGTTTTATCTGATGACTCAATTATATGGCTCAGACGCTTTTGTCTCTATAAATTATCTGAATCAATACACTGCACAATCTGAAACTGACCGGTTTTATTTCAGGATTCCCTGCTGTTCCTGAATTGTTTCGGTGTCATCCCCGTCTGCTTTTTAAACACCCTTCTAAAATAATTTTCATCCTCATATCCCACCATTTCTGCTGCCTGTGCCGTACTCATCCCATTTTCCAAGAGTCTGCATGCATGCTGAATCCTCACATTTGTAATTGCCATGGTAACGGTTATTCCGTACCCACTCCGAAAGATCCTGGCAATATACTGAGGCGACTGATAAAAATCCCGGGCAATCGATGAGAGTGTGATATCTTCTTTATAATGCTCGCATATATAAGAATATATTTTTTCTGCCGGACTGCTTTCCGTCACATAGTACTTCTGTATCAGTTCCAGCCTGCTTAACACCTGGTTTTCCCATACATCAATGTCATTAATCCACAGAGACAAGTAATTCTTGGCCGCCCTCGAAGGTATATGATTGTTATCTCCTATTCTTCGCAGCAGAAGGTTCATATCTGCTGTACATTTCTGCAGCGTTCCTATTTTCAGCCCATCTGTTTCACGCAGTTTTCCACAATAATTATCAAGCATTTCCCTCAGCGCATGAGAATCACGTTTCTGCATTATTCTGTCCAGTATAAGCTCCATACTCAGTATTGATGGAACAGTTTCCACAGTGTCAGAATATGGTTTCAAATTGTTATTGCCCCACACATTTCTCTGTGCAAGCAATTTCTTCTGCTCAAAAACAGCCTCTTCCAGCTTTTCCATAGAAATACTTTGACTGCTGACCACATATGTCACGGACAGTCCCAGATATTCCATAACCTTTTTCTCAAAAATCTTCAGTTTACCTGACACGCTTATGGGATCAACGGGCTCCCCTCCCCCTTGAATAAACGCCATCCAGAGAAATGGATCTGTGAATATATCCTGACAGAAAGACATATTCGAAAATATATCTTTCAAGATGTTTCCTGTAGTAAAAAAGAAAAGATCCGTATCACCTCCATATCGTTCCTCTATAATTTCATCCGGATTTCTATTCAAGATGGATACCATAAGGAACTCTCCTTCGCCTGCTCCCAGCCTTTTTAGTGCTTGTTCTACTTTTTCATTTTCTGTTGTTTTACCCTGACAGAAGTCCTGCATAATCTGAGCCGCCATCTCAATTCCAAGCCGCTCATGCTGCTGTAACCTGTATTTTGTTTCTTTTTCCCCCTGAATGCGCAGTATAGCTTTTTCAACAGCATTTATCAAAACCTCCTGGGAAAACGGTTTTAATATATAATCGATTCCTCCTGCCAGAAGCGTAGCATGCACATATTCAAAATCGTTATAGCCGCTGATGGCAATCACCTGCATATGTATTTCTTCATCCACAAGCCAATCCAGAAGCGCCTTTCCTCCCATAACCGGCATCTCCATATCACAGAACAATATATCCGGATGGCTGGATAAAATAATGCTCTGGGCTTCTTTCCCATTCCTGGCGTAAAGTATCTCCTCCACCTGATATTTATCCCAGTCTATCATCAGTTCAATAGCCTCTTTGGTATGCAGTTCATCGTCCACGATTAACGCTTTTATCATATCTCCTCCTGTTCCTTGAGCAAAAAGGTCAATTCTACTGCTGTTTCCACTTTCGGAATACTCCTTATGTCCCACCTGAACTTACTGCCATAGCTTATCTTGCAGCGCCATAATACGTTTAGCAGGCCAATCCCGTGGCCAGAGTAGGAAGTAAATTCATAATTCTCATACGCCTCCTGCAGACTGCGGATCTGTTCCCGGTTCATCCCTGCTCCGTTGTCCATAACCCTGATCCTGCATTCCTCTTCCTGTTTCATTATAGAAATCATAATATTTCCGTTCCCATTATTTTTATCAATCCCATGCTTCATGCTGTTTTCTACCAGCGGCTGAAGTATCATCTTCGGTATCTCAACTCCCTTTAATTCTTCATCGCACCGAATACTAAAACGAAGCCTGCCATTGAATCGTCCGCCTTGTAGCGCAACATAATCCTCTATGTACCCAAGCTCACGTTCTATCGGAACCAGGTCTTCCGTATGCATCACATATTGGTAAAGTCTTCCCAGTTTTATAAGCTGGGCTGAAACCTCCGGGCAATGGCTTTTCAGAGCATTCGTACTGATGTACTGTAAAATATTAAACAAAAAATGCGGATTTATCTGAGCCTGAAGCATTTTCAGGCGGTATTTCGTACTCTCCAGCTGGCTCCGGTAATTTTTATTTACCAGTTCATCAAGACTCTCGATCAGACCCTCATACTGTTTTTCCAGCACCCCGAGTTCATCCTTCCGGTCCGTCCCTGATTTATATTCGAAATCACGCGTTTCTTCTACTGATTTCATATTATTCAGCATTCTGCGGACAGGAGAAATAAAAATATTGAAAGCAAAAAAAAGAAAAACAACTGATACGGCCAGAAGCAAAATCTGAATGATAAAAGCACTGGCGATTACTCTGTTAGAAGAATCAACGAAATAATGATTATCGATGAATTTCACCAAATGAACCGTCAGTCCCCCATAAACTTCTGACTGGCAGAAAAACATCCCTTTGCAGCCATTAAATTCTCCCTCTTCGTAACCATTCTCAAATTCTCCCCCTTTTTGAAAGATGACTGACTCTGCCGCTTCGGATGAAAAGATCATTTGATCCGGTTCCTCCTGCCCCAGATAGACGAAAACAGCACTGTCTTCATATTGACCACACAGCGTCTTGGCCATACTCTCCAGTTCCTCCAGAGTAGAAAAAATTCTTATATTCACCAGTTTTTCATAGCTCGGAATATTTTCAATATCAATATTATATATAAACGCAGCCGGACTGCCGTTTTCATCTACAGCTATTTGATATTCCTCATCACTTTTTTCTGGATATAAATACCGAGAAATTTCTATCCTCTTTTCCGCGTCTGCCAGTACATTAGATACAGTCTCTCCATTTTTACATTCCATATCGACACGATATATATCGGCCAGGCTCTCACTTACCGTTTCTTCAAAATTGCGCAGGACATATCTGTCCATGTCTGTATACGCATTCTGCTTTTCCAGAATGCGTATCACATCTGCATTTTCGAATAACTGCTGCGGTGCCTGCCTGATCCCTGACAAATATGACAGAGTCTGATTCATTCCGATCTCCATCATATTATTATTCCAGTCAATAATCTGCTGGTGTACCATCTCATAGTTATGCCAGTATCCTATTACGTTAGAAACAACACTTGGTATAATAATGACAGTAATTAAAAGAAGGGCCAATTTAACGAACAAACTGTTTTTTATTCTCTCCATTTTCCACTCCCACTTCCGCTGCATTCTAATAACTCTATTTTATTGTAATCACTTTTCTCCCTTTTGAACATGGAATGTTTTTACTTCTTTTCTGTACAATCTGAAACCATAGCAGCAACTATTTAGCGCACTAATATTTCCTGTGACTCACGTCCGGAAGCGGAGCGGATGTTTGAAACGTGTTCTTGGAGAGGGGGCGTGTGTGTACTGTTCCGTTCCGGAATCCGGGAAGGATCTAAGAAGTCGAAGAGCTGTTTAAGTGCAAAGCGGCGCTCCGGGCAACTCGCTACGCTCAGACAATCCCTGCGCGTCGCTTAACAACAGCTCTCCGACTTCTAAGATCTTCCATCAGATTCCTCCAAAGTCACAGTCCCCACACGTCCCCTCTCCAAGAACTTACGCTTCAAGCACCCCCTCCACTTCCTGCGCATTTCCGGACGGAAGTATTATTGCCCTAAATAGGCTGTAAAGCGCAACTGGCGCGGCTTGTGGACTTTCAGCTGCGAAAGTCTTCCGGCCGCGCCTGTTTTTACGACAGCTATATATTCACTAACTTCCGGCTCGAAAAGCCCAGAAAACAGCCCCGTTTCGAGAAAAATTCTGCGGGGATGGAGGACGGCTCAGGGCGCCTTCGGAGTCTGCAAATAAAAAGTCAAGCAGAAATTAATTAATTTTGAAAATTTTATACAGGTTGAAAAAA
>CALWTQ010000003.1 GCA_944384505.1 uncultured Mediterraneibacter sp. | reverse complement strand
GTGACTTTGGAGGAATCCGCTGAAAATCTTGAAGGGCAAAGAGATGTTGTTAAGCAGCGCGCAGGGATTGTCTGAGCAGAGCGAGTTGCCCGGAGCGCTGCTTTGCCCTTAAACATCTCTTCGGCCTGCTAGATTTTCCGGATTCTGGAACGGAACATCGCACGGCTGTCCCCTTTCACAGAATACGTATCGCAAACCAGCCGCTCCGCTTCCGGACATGAGTCACAGGAAATATTAGTGCACTAAATAGCTGAACTTCCCGTTGTATCTCCCGCCACCCCGTGTTATACTTTAGAAAGACACACGTTCTGACTGCAAAGGCATCCCCGGACGTCCTGAGCAATAAGGCGCTTATACCGAAAATGCGGGGGAAGATCCCCGTTTCTTTTGATATCTATGCGCCCTGCGGCGCTTTTTTTGTTTGACAGGGATCTTTCTTCTGTGAAGCCCAAGGCCGCGAGAATCTCACCGCGCCAGAGAGGAAGGGAGCCTGAATTTCTTCGTTGTGTCAGTGAAAGTTAAAGGAGGGCCGCGATGGAAACTAGAATCGCCCTGATCGGCATTATCCTGGAATCTCGGGAATCTGTCGATGAACTGAACCATCTGCTGAGTGAATACGGGGAATACGTCATCGGCAGAATGGGAATCCCTTACCGGGAAAAAGGCATCCATATCATCAGCGTGGCAATGGATGCGCCAAATAATATCATAAGCGCACTTTCGGGCAAACTGGGGATGCTGCCCGGAGTGAGCACAAAGACAATCTACGGGAAGAGCAAATGAGCGCGCTGCATACAGATACAGCAGATCTGAAAAACTTAATCGACAGGCTGGAGACAGGCCGTTTCCTTACCCGTGAGGAATGGACCAGGCTCATCCGGGGCCGGACGCCGGATCTGGAGGAATATCTTTTTGAGAAAGCGCGCGCGATACGGATCCGCCACTATGGACACGGCGTCTTTATCCGCGGATTAATCGAATTTACCAACTACTGCGCCAATGACTGCTATTACTGCGGTATACGCAGAAGCAATCCGCACGCTGAACGATACCGGCTCACAAAAGAGCAGATTCTCGCCTGCTGCGGACACGGCTATGAACTTGGCTTTCGTACCTTTGTTCTGCAGGGCGGCGAGGACGGCTGGTTCACGGATGAACGCATGACTGATATCGTCTCGTCTATCCGCACAGGATGGCCGGACTGCGCCATCACTCTTTCCATAGGAGAGAGGTCTTACAAAAGTTATCAACGGCTGTACGAAGCAGGCGCCAACCGATATCTGCTCCGCCACGAAACCTACGACGCCGTGCACTACGCGAAACTGCATCCCCCTTCGCTTAGTTCCTCCAGCAGGCAGCAGTGTCTCTGGAATCTGAAAGAAATCGGATACCAGGTGGGAACCGGATTTATGGTGGGTTCCCCTTACCAGACGCCGGAAAACTTAGCCGACGACATGATGTTTTTAAAAGAACTGAATCCCCAGATGGTGGGAATCGGACCTTTCATTCCCCATCACGACACACCATTTGCAGATAAGGAAGCCGGAACTGCGGAGCTGACGATCTTCATGCTGGGACTGATCCGCCTGCTTCTCCCGAAAGTGCTTCTTCCCGCCACAACCGCTCTTGGCACCATTTCGCCGGACGGGCGTGAGAAAGGGATTCTCGCCGGGGCGAATGTGGTAATGCCTAATCTTTCCCCTCCCCAGGTGCGGGAAAAATATCTGCTCTACGACAACAAGCTGTGTACCGGGGATGAGGCTGCCGAAAGTCTGAGAGATCTGGAAGCCCGGATGAGGAAAATCGGCTATCATATCGAAGTAAGCCGGGGCGATTCCCTGAACGTAAGCCTGGCACAGACGGAATCAAAAAACAGAAATGAAATACACTAAGGAGGCAGACAACTATGTATGATGTAAACTCTAAATGCGCAGATGATTTCATCAATCATGAAGAAATCCTCGCAACCCTCGCCTACGCTGACGAGAACAAAGAAAATGTGGAACTGATTGACTCCATTATCGAAAAGGCAAAGAAGCGCAAAGGACTCTCCCACAGAGAAGCGTCCGTTCTTCTTGCCTGTCCGATCGAAGAGAAGAACCAGGAGATCTATAAACTGGCTGAGCAGATCAAAAAAGACTTCTACGGAAACCGTATCGTTATGTTCGCGCCGCTGTACCTGTCCAACTACTGCATTAACGGCTGTACATATTGTCCGTATCACGCAAAGAACAAGCACATTCCGAGGAAACAGCTTTCTCAGGAGGATATCCGCAGGGAAGTAATTGCACTTCAGGATATGGGCCACAAGCGTCTCGCCCTGGAAGCCGGAGAGGATCCGGTCCGCAACACTATGGACTACTATCTAAAATCCATCGAAACCATTTACAGCATCAAGCATAAAAACGGAGCAATCCGCCGCGTAAATATTAATATTGCGGCAACTACAGTTGACAATTACCGCCTGTTAAAAGAGGCCGGTATCGGAACCTACATCCTGTTCCAGGAGACCTATCACAAAGAAAGTTACCTTGAACTTCATCCCACGGGACCGAAGCACGATTACAACTATCACACCGAGGCTATGGACCGGGCTATGGAAGGCGGCATTGACGATGTGGGCCTGGG
Source organism: uncultured Mediterraneibacter sp. (assembly GCA_944384505.1). Taxonomy (GTDB): domain Bacteria; phylum Bacillota; class Clostridia; order Lachnospirales; family Lachnospiraceae; genus Mediterraneibacter. The sequence goes on along the minus strand of CALWTQ010000003.1, from coordinate 111,427 downwards.
CGTACTCTTCGGGCTGGACAAATACCGCTACGAGTTCGCCGGACTTCTGATGCACGCCGAGCATCTGGAAGCCGCTTTCGGCGTCGGTCCTCATACAATCAGCGTACCGAGACTGAAACATGCAGACGATATTAATCCGGAAGAATTTGACAATGGAATTGATGACGATACATTCTTAAAGATCATCGCGTGTATCCGAATCGCAGTTCCATATACGGGCATGATCATCTCCACAAGAGAAGGAAAGAGCTGCCGTGCGCGCGCTCTTCATCTTGGCATCTCCCAGATCAGCGGAGGCTCCCGCACAAGCGTCGGCGGCTACTATGAGCCTGAGCCGGAAGATGAGAGTTCAGAGCAGTTCGATGTAAGCGATAACCGTACCCTGGATGAGGTGGTCCGCTGGCTTATGGAGATGGGTTATATTCCCAGCTTCTGTACCGCATGTTACAGGGAAGGCCGTACCGGAGACCGGTTCATGTCTCTGTGCAAGAGCGGGCAGATCCAGAACTGCTGCCATCCCAACGCACTGATGACTCTGAAAGAGTATCTGATGGACTACGCGTCTCCGGAGACAAAGGCAATCGGAGATAAACTGATCGACAAAGAAGTGCTGAACGTGCCAAATGAAAAGGCGCGGGCAGTAGTGATTGAAAATCTAAAGCTGATCGAGCAGGACAATCGGAGGGATTTTCGGTTCTAAAATCCGAAGTCCAATTTATCGAAGAGAATCCGTGAAAATAAACTTCCGCCGTATGGGCTCCCCATACGGCGGCTTTCTGTGTCGGTCAAACTTCCGGCAATCTACAAAACAGGTTTTCCTTCATCCTCATTCGCCGGATCTCTTTTTATTCCAGTCATTTCCCTATATATATCCTCGAACCATATTTCCTCTTCCGGCAGCGGCCGGGCAGGTACATACTCTATTTTGACAGTCCTGGTATCTTTGTCATATGAGGTTTCCTGAACCAAATCAGCAAATGGGCTGCCTGGTTCGAAATAAGCATTGGTTCCATCTTTATTTCTTATCAGATAAGACCCTCTGCTGCATCCTCCACGTTCAATATAGTCTTTCATTCCACTTAAATACACGAGCTGGGAGGTCAGGATATCCCAATTTATCATTGCCTGTTTGAATTCCTGGATATTCATCACCAACGTTTCATCCAGAAAATTATCCATGTATCCTCTTATGCGCGAAAGCTGGTCTTCTATCTTCGCCTGTTCTCTGATGATCCCTCCACAGATGTCCATTTCTGATTGATACTGTTTTCTCCACTTTGCCGGGGATTGTTTTCCTTTCACAGGTTTTTTCAGGCGCCGGTATTTTTCTCTGAATTCAGCCGCTGCCATGAGGCATTTTCCCCGGAATCTCTCTTTTTCTCCCTGTACCGGACTGCTTCCGGGCCCTTCTGCATCTTTTTGGCACACAGTATCTTTTACGCATTTATATTTTTCATGTACAATGTACTGTGCCGCACGAAGGGAGCCTGCCTGAGTCGAATTTAAAGCGGTTCCGCCAGGGCGGTATACTCCGAGTGTCCCTGCCGCTTCCCCCACAGGGAAAAGATGCTTTATATTGGACTCCCACCACATATTTACCTTTAATCCGCCATTATTATGCTGAGCACATACATCAATCTCCAAACATTCCTTTGCAAGATCAATCCCATGTTCAAGGTAAAGTTCATATGCCGGCCTGTTCATTTTTTTCAACCGGTCAATGGGTGTCCCCAAAAGCGCTCCACTGTTTTCCAGATATTGGTACGCTTCCTCTCCAAGCAGTGAAAAATCAAATTCACCTTCAGTAAGCGACGCTTTTGCATTTCTTCTGTAGTCAAGAAATACCCTTCTCTTTTTTATCTTTATCTCATTGTATACAGCCAGATCCACAAGAGATGATCCCGATTCTGATATTTTCCTCGGATCAAAAGGCCACTGATAGCCCTTCAGGAATATTGCATCCAGCATTGCACTCGGCGTGGAGAAGTATTCATCCAGAAATTCCCTCTCATCCTTGCCACTCTGATCTGTGGACAGATAACAGGGAATCACCTGCTGATAACTCCCAGACAGATTCCAGCGGAACTTAACAGACGCGATCCCATACTGCCATTCTGATACATTATTTCCACAGGCCCCCGCCTCAAACGCAGTTCCCGATGCTCCGGTCTGGCTTGCGGGATATACGCTGCCGCCATACATTCCTGCCGGTCCTCCTACCGCCCAGATCAGGTTCCTGCATTGAAAACAGGCCAGCTCCGGTTCATCATCCCTGCTATGTACATTGAGCGCTAAAATTCCCTCTGCCCATCGTTCCTCTTCTCTGAATTCAGTGAATATGCGAAGCACACGGTATCCGTCAAAAATCGGAATTTCCTTTTTTTTAACTGATCTTTCCAGACATTCTGTCATATATTTCGAGGTCAGCGGCCCACTTGATGTAGCCCGCTGCATTGGATCATGATCTGTCTTATATCCTTCATACTGCCCGTATATGTCACACGGGAAAGGAACTCCGAGTTGTATCAGCTTAAAAAAACATCTGGCCGACAGCGCTGCTTCTGCCATCGCATGATCGCCATGCATACATCCGCCCTGAAATAAAGTTTTTGCCAGCTCATACACAGAATCCTTCTGTTTTCCTCCAAGTGAAAGTTTATAATAAGTCTGCTTATCAGACCCTGTGTTTCTGGAAGTTCCCATTTTAATTCCTTCGGTCACAACCGCAATACTTCTCTCTCCAAGATCAAACAGGCTGTCCGCCGCGTTATACGCCGCAGCTCCGCTCCCCACAATCACTGTATCAAACTGGTAGATCCTGACTTTCTCTTCCAGCTGTTTGTCCATTTCTTCCAACTGATGCCCTCCCGTCTTTCAGCCGGTCCACTATATCCTGCTTGCTCCGCTGGATATGACGTTTCATCAAAAGCGCCGCCAGCTCTCCATCTCCGGCTTCTATTGCTTCCAATATTCTTTTATGCTCTTCCGCACCGGTCTTAGGGCCTATTAATTCGTTTGCGCTGTATTGATAATATGTAAGAACATCTATTATGATATCCATTATTTTGATTATAATAGGATTTCCGCATCCTTGTACCAGCATCAGATGGAATTTCAAATCTGCTTCTGCGAATTTGGGGGTTCCATCTCCGGCACACTCTTCCATAACACAGCACATCTCTCTTAACTTTTCAATCCGCCCTGCTGTTCTGCCCTGCACAAACCTTCTGACGCACTCCGGCTCCAGCATCTCCCTGAAATCCAGTATTTCCACCTCGCTGTATCCATTCAGCATCAAATCCGGCACAAGTTGATGAAACATAGCTGCCGAAGATACATCATTAACATATGTTCCATCTCCTCTGCGCCTTGTAAAAAGCCCCATAGCCACCATTTGTTCCATTGCTTCTCTCACAGAAGCCCTGCTGACTCCAAGGTCCTGAGCAATCTTAATCTCACCCGCGATCTTCATTCCCGGTTTCCACTCACCTGAAATCAGCTTTTCCTTTATGGCATTTATAACCAGATCACTTGCGCTTTTCCCGTTCACAGTCTCGTCCCCCTGTAAAAAATTTCGGTTTACGCATATTTTAACATATTTTAAATCTGATTTTTAGCCCCAACAATTATTACATCTTCTCCCATGTCAAGCATCTGCATATCCATATCCATGAGCATCAGAATCTGATCCAGCTCTGTAGAACCGTTAAAATCCATTACCCGTGCGCCCGCACAAATATAATAATCCGGCCTCAGAATCGTATCCGCCTTATAAATTGCCAGTTCCTCCCACATTTTCGTTACAATATTCCGATAGGCTCCAGCTTTTGCAATCACTACCTCACCGTCGTTGCGCTGAACTTTAATAAATCCTTTTTTATCTAAAATGCGGAGCGGTTTCTTTCCTTTCTTCTCTGTATTGAATACATAGAAATGTTTTGTTTTTCCAATCAGATTTACTTCTGCAGGATTTGCACGCAGATCCTCCGCTGCAAGCTGTTTTGCTTCTTCCTCTGTGCATTCCTTTAATAAATCGGTTGTTTTGACCTCTGTAGAGCCAAGAGCAATCGCGGTTACTTTTGATGTCTGGGAATCAATCTCAATATGTACCTCTACTGTATCCGGAGCCGCGCCACTCTCTACTGCTTTGTCTATGGCTTCTCGTTTTATACTCTGTATTTCTGCCGGTCCCGGATTTGGCACCACTCTTTCCACTACATCCCTTACCATAGCCAGCGCTACGCCGATTGAAGAAATCACTTCTGCATTCTCCGGTACACTGTACCTGACATTCATCTTATCTGCGCAGAAACCTATCAAAGATGTAGCTCCTCCGCCAACTCCGACCAATGATATCTGATCCTGTTCCAGATGATATTTTTCCGCCAGTCCCAGAATAATTGGACGTATTTTTTCATAGGCCCGCGTCAGAATCTGCTCCGCCACCTTTTCCACAGTAACCCCAAGATAATCCGCAATCGGCTGCATAGCTTTCCTGGCCGCCTCCACATTTCCATATGAAAAGTCTCCCGGTTTTACAAGCCCAAGCACATTTGCGGCACAGCTGTTCGTTATCGTTACACGTCTGCCGTTCGCACATCTGACCGCCACATAATCCGAAGGATCTCCTTCCTTTGGCGAAAAAAATTCAAGCTGCGGATCAACAATTTCTGCGGGATCCGTAAACACAGCATAATCCAATCCGGCAATATGTGCAGAACGGGGGCCTACATCAAACACGCCGCTCTTATTAACCCGGATCATACTTCCGCCTGCAACACCAAGTACTCTTACATCAAGGGATGTAATATATGTTCTATGTCCGCCCACAACGGAGTAGTCTATTGCAGGCCGGCCATTCTTTATTACACCAATATTAGTCGTCGTTCCTCCCACTTCAAAATAGATACCATTAGAAGCCCGCAAATACATCAAGGATCCCATAACGCTGGCCGCAGGACCGGACAGCATTGTCAGCACAGGACGCTTCTTCATCTCGTTGATCTCCATAACACCGCCGTCCCCTCTCATAATCATAAGCGGGACATTAACTCCGGCTTTCCTTACGCTTTCTTCTGTTGAATTGGCCGTATTGAGCATCTTCGGCAGAATACTTGCATTGATGATCGCTGTTCTCGTCCGTCGGGTCAGGCCATAAAGCTTTGTTATCTCCGACGCCTCTGTTGTCTCAAGCCCCATCTCTCCTTTGGCAATGTCATAGACAAACTGCTCTCCTGCAATATCATCTACTCCGAATGCCTCAGACGCTACGATCACCTGCGCTCCTTCATCTTTCAGCTCCTTTACCGCGCTACGGACATTTCCCGCCGTGATCTCCTTCACGTTCAAATAACGGTTTCTGACCTGAATTTTCTTTCCTGATCCCAGATCGATATCTTTCAAACTGACCTGATGCTTTGCAAGAAAATTTTCTACACCTTTTCCGCCCATTCCAAGCACACCTACAACTGCTACATCGCCTTCAATCAAGGCATTCGTAGCCTGTGTCGTACTATGCGCCACAAAAATCACATCCTCTGGGTCTATCGAATTTTCCTGAAGGCAGTTCATAAAAGCCTGAACAACACCAGCCGCTACTCCGTCTTTATCATCATGCGTTGTTTTTACGGATGATTTTCCTATAATTTCATGTGTCGCATTATCAATCGCAACTGCTTTTGTATGAGTTCCGCCTACATCAATTCCCATTCGCACTAATCTTTTTCCCATAACCGCATCTCCTTATCCGAACATAAAATATGTGATCATTACCAAAATTGCAGTAATAATCCATCCACATGGCAGACTCAATTTCAAGAAGTCTCTGGATGATACTTTTGTATATCCGATTCCCCATGCAATCCAAGACTGTGTCACACAGCATGATATTTCCATAACTGTTGATGTAGCGATTAAAAGCGGCGCCAAAAATGCCGTTGCAAATCCGGCTCCTTTTAAAATACCGAGCACTGCCGCACCGCAGCCAAACAGTGTCAGCGGGCCACGGAACAATCCAAGCGGCGCCAGCACTGCAAAAGCTGCCGCAATCAAAAATGTACTGTGAGGAACAACGTTCCCGAGAATCACGTTAAAATATGGGATACACAGCTCAGCAGCTTTATTAAACATCGGAACAATCAGCAGGAATCCAACCAGCGGGGCCGTATCAACTACGCCGTCAAAAAAATCTTTTCCAAAGATTTTGCACACTTCTCTGAAAGATTTCATTCGTCCGCATACAAGCATCGCATAAAATCCGCCGATCAGAAATCCCATAATAATCGGTATTTCAAATACAATCAAAAGCACCACCGGAATGAAAGGCGTTAAAAGAGCGATGTTGGGTGCATAATTTAACTTTTTCCTTACCGGCCTGTCCGTTTCCACTGCCCAGAATTTCGATTTCTTCTTCCTTGTAAAGAAAAGCACCAGGCAGATATTAAATACAACCTGTACAGCCAAAGCGATCATTCCCCACTGCACATGACCGCTGTAGGTATAAGTAGGATCGCCATTCGCATCAAGGAAAAACGCACTGTACTGACTAAAAAGGACTGGATTCAAGAACATCCCCGCTCCTATGCTGAGCATAAAGGAACAAAGTGCAAGCCTTTTTGGTATACCAATTGAGAGAAGAATCGGAAGTACGATTACCCCGATCGCCACAACCGCTCCTGCGCCAAACAGTGAGGAAAAAATCACCGTTGTAACGATTCCGAGCAGAATCGTCGTAACTGCAGGGCGATCTCCCCCCAGCTCTGTCACTTTCTTAATCAGAGTAGACGCGATCTCAGTCTCCAGAAGCACCCGGCCAAACCACGCACCGAAAACCACATTTACAAGCGTGCTTCCCCAGCCTTCCGGTCCGCCCTGAAACACAGACGAAAATGCATCAATCCAGCTCGTCGTTACCTGATCCGCATATTCTGTCATAAATTCCGGACTGGACAGTATTGTATTCCCTATCATTGGCAGCACCGTCCACACAAGCGCCATAATCAACATGCCAATCGCAAGGTTTCCGCCTTTGATTGCATAAAAAACCAGCCCAAAAAAGCTGAGCAGAATTAAGATTCCTATTATTAATTCCATGATTCTCCTCCTTCCGTATACTTCTTATTTTTTCTTTCTGCTTTCAAAGAAAGCTTTCAGCCGTCCCTTAGTATCTTCTGTATCCATGCACTTTGCCGATGTCACCGCCTCAACAAAGCTGTTGTGGGCAGCCCCGGCCTGTGTTTCATCAAATATAATCTGTTTCACCATTCCCAACACTTCCGGCGAATTATGGGAGATGTCTTCTACCATTTCAGATACGTATTGATCTAGTTCCTCTTCTTTGCATACATGGTTAACAAGTCCCCAGTCATACGCTGTTGCCGCATCCAGCTGTCTTCCAGTCATAAATACTTCTTTTGCCCGGTTGGGGCCGATCAGCATTGGAAGCCTGTAGCTCCCGCCCCATCCCGGCATCACGCCGAGAGATGCTTCCGGCTGGCCAAATCTGGCATTTTCTCCGGCAATAATCATATCGCATGACATTGCCAGCTCCAGTCCGCCTCCCAATGCATATTTTTTCACCTTTGCAATTACCGGCTGCGCCAGTTTTTGAAACCGTCCGAAAATCCTGTGCCCATTCAACACCCAGTCTCCTATATTAGACGAATTCTGCGTTTTCAATACCGCAATATTCGCCCCAACTATGAATGATTTTGGAGATGCGCTCTCTACTACTACGGCAGTAAATGCCGCCTTTCTTTTCTCAATATAGTCTATCTGCGCTTCCAATTCTGCCAGAACATCCCAATCCAAGGTGCATGGCTTCCTCTCCTCTTCTTCATAAAAAATAATATAGGCCGTGTTATTTTTCTCTTCCAGTCTAATATGTGTCGCCATCTTGTCTCCTCCTGTTATTCTTTGTTTTTAACATATCCTGTTTGCTTTAGTCTCTGAAAAAAGCTTCATCCATCTGTTTCAAATCTGGAGCAATAACCGGCCTGAATTCCATATGATTCAGAATATCTCTCTCAAGATCAATTCCCGGAGCGATTTCCGTCAGAACAAGGCCTTCTTCTCTCAATTCAAATACTGCCCGCTCTGTAATATAAAGCACTGGCTGTCCAATCTTCCGGGCATAAGCGCCGCTAAACGTAATCTGATCCACATGATTTACAATTTTTCGGATAGAACCTTCCTGGTCAATCGTGATCCTGCCCCTGCCTATGCCTGCGCGGAACCCTTTTGCTGTAAATGTTCCGCAAAATACGACTTTTTTAGCATTCTGCGAAATATTGATCGCCCCTCCGCAGCCTGAAAGCATTCTTCCCGTCTTACTGGAATTTACATTCCCTTCTGCGTCCATCTGAGCCATTCCCAGAAACGCGATATCAAGGCCGCCTCCGTCATAAAAATTAAACTGCAGAGTCTGGTCGATCATAGCATCAGGATTATAGGATACTCCGAAAATAATCCCTCCCATCGGCATTCCTCCGATAATCCCCTGTTCTACTGTAAAATTCAGATCATCCAGATATCCGTCTTCTGCAGCAACCGCTGCAATGCCGGAAGGCATACCGACTCCAAGATTGATTACCATTCCCTTTTTCAGTTCCTGGGCCGCTCTCCTTGCCACAACTTTTCTTGGGTTGAGTTCCAGAGGCGCAATTCTTTCCATTGGCGCCTTTATATTGCCTGCCAGAGCCGGATCATACATTCTTTCACACGTCTGAGCCTGATCCGGATCTACTACAACATAGTCCACATATATGCCCGGGATCACTACATCCTTCGCTTTTATAGTTCCCGCCTTTGCGATATTTTTCACCTGGGCGATCACGATACCTCCGCTGTTTTTCGCAGCCTGCGCTATAGAGATTCCCTCCAATATTGCAGCCTCTTCGTCGTAACTGATGTTCCCATTTTCGTCTGCCGTTGTCCCCCTGATGAGGGCTGCATCAATCCCGATATTAGGGAAAAACAGCCATTCTTCCCCCTCCAGCTCCAGAACTTTCACCAGATCCTCTTTGGCGCTATTATTCATTTTCCCGCCTTCCAGCCGTGGATCAATAAATGTATTCAGACCTGTTTTCGTAATTACTCCGGGCTTATGAGCTGCTATCGACTGATACATCTGAGAAATCACCCCCTGCGGAAGATTATATGCTTCTATCTTCTCCTGCAGTGCCAGCTCAGCCATTGCAGGCGCCATCGCCCAATGTCCGGCAATATCACGTTTCACCAGCCCCTCGTGAGCTAACGCATCTGTTCCAAAGCTTTCTTTATCCCCTATTCCATTTGCATGAAGCAGGGTAAGGTTTTTGGGCGTATGTGTTTCTATGTACTTTTTCCCCAATTCCTTTAACAGAAATGTAGGCTCACAGATCCCGCCTCCGGATCCCAGGATCGCAATTGTCTGACCATCTTGAATTTTTTCCAGTGCTTCTTCTGCATTTACAATCTTCCCCATATATTCCTCCTTTAAATGTTAGACATTTGATTTGTATTTTTATCATACTACTCGCTTTAATTCCCGTCAATATGCATATTTTAACAATATATTCATTTTATTTTTATACATTTTCCATAATAAAAAGTCAGACATTTATTTTCTTCTAAATGTCTGACTTATATTAACAACCACATTATATTTTTATTTATCACTTAATTTAGATCAGTTTACAAGGAACTACACGCAGACCGTGAAACGGGCTGCTGACAACAAACGGCGGCAGGTATATGAAAGTCCTCGTCCTACGCTCCGACTTATGGACAAGGCGGCCAATCCCTCAAAGTGCTTGGCCGCTCCCGTTCTGATTTTGGGAGCGTTTCTTTCCTAAAAATTGAAATGGGCGGGGAAGCCATTTTAAGGCTTCCCCGCCTTGATTACCCTTTAGCAAAGACAGGCGGGACTGTCAACAGCGGCGCATTTTATATGCGCCGTTCATCTTGACCGTTGACCGGCTCGGCCGGCTTTGCTATCTCCCCAATAAACGGGAATTATCATACCATTGAAAACAAGTATTTTACTTTTACTATCCTGAAACAAAAAATTTATTTTTTAAAAGAGACTGTTTTCTTTCATGTACTTTATTCTTTCAATAATTTCTTCTGTGGTTAAAAGAGGGCTGCCTTCTATCATATCAATCCTTTCAAAGAACAGGTATTTTTTATCTCCGTAACTAATAGCAATCAAAAGACTTGCTTCTGGCTTTAAAGAATACATACTATCAAGGAAATCTAAAATCAACCTAGCATATTCTTCATCGCTCTTTCCGTTTTCAAATGTTAAATTTACCCGGATACTGCCATCTGATTCCGCAAGAAATTCATGGACATCATCTTCCGGCTTCCAGGCTCGTTCTGTATAGCCGCCCTCGACTTCTGTGGAAAAGGCTAAAATATATGGCTTGCTTTCGCAGACTGTTTCCAGTCCGCTGGTTAATAAATCTCCAAAAATGATTTTCCCATAGCTATCTGTTACGGCTCCTGTCTGCAAGGTTCTTCCATAAAAAACTTGTTCCGGGTTATCCGCCGGGGCAACCTCTGCAATATAAACATCCCCGTAAATAGGGCCGTATTCTGTATAAGATTCGGACGCTACAATGACAAACTCTTTCTCATATCGTTCTTTTAGACCGGCAAGAAGATACTGTTCGGCTTCTTTCTGGTTTTCAAAGTAATGTTCCCTGCCAACGGCTCCGCGTCCTTTAATATATTCTTTGATTGTTTCAAGGCCGTCATCAATCGTCTGTATTGCTTTCTCCCCCTGCTCCGCAAGAAAATCATCTGCTTTTTCTTTCGCTTTCTCTGCGGCCTGTTCCCCGCACCCGGAAAGGCAAAGCAGGAGAAGCATTGTTATAGATACAGTGGTACGCCATTCCTTTTTCACGGGTAACCTCCTTTTCTGCCGGTTGGTTCCTCCACTCGAAAGATTCGGTTCCCGGCCAACGTCAATCCCACGGCCAGCACAAGCCAGAGCAGAGCGGCGGCTCCAAAGCGGAGCAGGAGCAGGCTGGTATGGTGTTCCTCCTGCCACTCGTTGTCAAAGGCATAAAATACGCCGTCTGTATCGGCTCCGTATTCCCCGCAGACGGCGGCAAGATGGCTCCGAGCGGTGTCTGTCATTCCCACTTTCTGCCCGATGGGAAGGGTGACGCTCTCCCCTTTTGCGATTGCGTCCGCTTCTGTCTGTGGTATCTGCGCCAGTATATAGGTATGGTCGGGAAGCTCCAAAAGGTAATATTGATTGTAGTCCCCCAAAATATCCAGATTGGATGTGCTGACCTCGGCCCGGCGGCTGCCGGTTGTTGTCCTGCCCTTGTAGGTATGCGTATTGTAATGGCTTACCCACGGTTTCAGGCTGTAAACGCCGGTGGGGACAATCCCAACAGGCTCCACCGTGGCATAATCTATGCCGCTTATCATTTCTGAAAAATCCGCTTTGCCGGTTAGCCGTGGAATATCCTCACCGGCTGCGGAGCCGGTGAAATCTTCTGCGGTACCCTGTTCCACGTCACTCATTGTGACTGGCGTATCCCCCTGTTTGAAAAGGGTTTCCGGGTTCCAGTTCAGGAAAAGCAGAGCCGCACAGACCAGCGCAAAAACTGTGCTTACGGTGGGGATGATGGTTTTTCTGTTCATGGCTGGCAACTCCTTTCCAAACGGATTGTTGATACATACAAATTTAATGCGGAGTCCATAATTTTAGAAAGTCATACTGCTATTTCGTATCTGGAAAAGTAAATGGAAATTTGCTGTTTGGCTTATCTCCGATACATTATATTTTATTACGACGGTTCAAGCATATAGGATAGTCCTTGATTAAGATTTTCTAAAATGCTTTCTACGGAACTATTTTCTCCATCCAGATAGAAGTATGGCTCTTGTAATGAATCTTTTCTTTTATTTAAAATCTCAAACCAAACAAAACGATGCGGATGAAATCCTTTTGGTTCAACCACTAATTCAGCAAGATAATTTGCACTCTCAATAATGTATCGTAAATAATCTTCTTGCTCTACAAGAAATTCTATATTTATTTCTTCATTATACTTTCCTTTGATAGTCCCAATCCACTCTTGTATTGCGTCTATAATTTCAGATAGTTTCATTTCTTTTCCTCGCAAAATTGCGAATTTTTCGCTCTGTACTTATCATTCTACCACAATTCCGAAAGCGTGGAAATAGGGAGCTTTTCAGGTGGCGGCGACAAGCGGCGGGGGTGGATTTGATGATTACCACCGTTGCCGCCACAAGCGACAGCTTGAACATCACATGGAAAATCTGACGGGCGGCACACCTCCCGTCAGACCGTCACCCTGTGTAGTCCCTTGTAAACTGTACTTTAGAAAAGAATAAGGATCTGAACCCCATATAAAATGGTTTCCAGATCCCTTTTATTTTCCACTACTCAGCTCATCGCTTAATCAAACTTCAACTTACTTTCCTGCCGGCATGAATCTGAGAATCTCTCCCGCCACATTGGAAATCGGCATTGTCTGAAGCCACACGCGTCCCGGACCGGTGATCAGTGTGTTAAAGAGGCCTTCTCCGCCAAATACGATGTTTTTCAATCCCGGTACACTCTTGATCTCCATATTGCAGGTTGCGTCCATAGCAGCTAAATATCCTGTATCAACGATAATCTGCTGTCCGATCTGCAGATTGTACTCTACCACATGCCCGTCAAACTCGAGGAATGCGGTTCCCTGTCCGGAGAGTTTCTGCATGATGAATCCCTCTCCGCCAAAGAGGCCCGCTCCCAGCTTTTTCTGGAAGAATACAGACAGCTCAACGCTCGACTCAGCTGCCAGGAAACCTGATTTCTGAACAATCACTTCGTTGCCCGGAGACACATCCCATGTCCGAATCTGTCCGGGGAAGCTGGACGCAAATGCAATCATTCCGTTTCCATTCTCTGCCGTATAACGGTTCTGGAACAGTTTCTCCCCCGCGAACATCCTTCCAATCGCCTTACCTACTCCGCCGTTGGATGTTGTCTCCATCTTCATGTTCGGAGACATCCAGCTCATGGAACCGCTCTCTGTAATCATTGTCTCTCCGTCTTCCAGATAGCAGATAACCACAGGAAGGGTTTCGCCTTTGATCTCGTATCTCATACTCTTATCCTCCATAAACTCAAAGAATTATTTTAAGTATAATACAATCTGGCGTTTAAGTACAGATAATTTGTGATGCTATTTGCATAGTTCTGCTTTCAGGTTCTGGCTTATCCAGTTCACAAGGCCTCCCTGATCCGGCAGCATGCATCGTAGAATATCCCCATATCCACGGAATAGGATATATACTTTACCCCTGCGTCTTTCCATACCTGCAGGCTTTCTTTGCTATCGACGAAAACGCCCGTCAGAATACCTTTCGCCTGAGCCTTCAATATAATCTCCCTCATCTGACGCACTACTTCCGTATGAGTGATCTGTCCCGGGATTCCCAGGCTTTGTGACAGATCGTATGGCCCAATAAAAAGAATGTCAACTCCTTTTACCTCCATAATTTTATCCAGATTTTTTATGGCTTCCAATCCTTCTGCCTGGATAATAACAAGCGATTTATTTGCCTCCTCAAAATATGCCTGCCTTTCTTTCGCGGAGTATTCCGCCGCTCTTACAAATCTGCAGATCCCCCTTTCACCTTCCGGATAATATTTTGCCTCGCGCACCGCCCGGAACGCCGTCTCCGCGTCTGCCACCTGCGGTACCTGTACTCCTGCCGCCCCGATATCAAGCGCTTTTGAAATATTCTTGCATTCATCCACGCGGACCACGGGTAACGTCCCGGTAAGCTGTGCAGCGCGTACCAGTTCCTGCAGACGTTCCATACCGGCAGGGCCATGTTCCATATCGAGAATGACAAAATCCATCCCCGCATATCCTGCTGTCTCAACCAGCGCCGGATCACAGCTCTTCATAAAGGGGCCTATTACTGCCCGTTCCTTCATCTTTTTCCGAAATTGCTCAAGCATTTTCTCATTCATATAGATTAGTATGTAAAGAGACTACATACCTCCTCCTTCCAAGTTATTGACAAATTTTAATCCTTGTTGTTTTACGCTATCCGATATTTTTCTATGGTGTCCTCTCTTAATTCAATTCCAAGCCCTGGTTTATCGGGAATATACACAAATCCATCCTCTGCAACTTCGATTTTTTCTTTTAGAAGCTCATCTCTTAATGGATAGATATTCTGATCCATTTCCAAAATTCCTCCATTTGACAATGAAGCAAGAAAGTGCATATTTGCAGCAAGGCTTACCCCGGAAGAAAATACATGTGGATTTACAGGCATTCCATTCGCGTATGCCAAAGCCGCTATTTTCCTGCACTCCGTAAATCCTCCTGACCACACAACGTCTGGCTGTACTATATCTACGGCCCGTTTCTGGATCAGATCTCTGAACCCATATACTCCTATCTCCGACTCGTATCCGGCTACCGGCATTGCCAGCGCAGCTGCCACCTCTGCCGAGCCTTCTATATTGTCCACATGGAGCGGCTCTTCCAGCCAGAATACCCCCAGTTTCTCACACTCTTTTCCCATAGTGACTGCTGTATAAACTGTCCAGGAATTATTCGCATCCACCATAATCCTTCCGCCGGTACTGGCAGCCGCTTTACAGCACTTTTCTATCCTTTCCAGGTCTTCTTCCAGGGAATAAAGCAATTTATCTCCATCCGTCATATTGTGGGTGGGGTTCATAAATACTTCAGGATTTCTGCCTACTTTTATTTTTGCATATTTGAAGCCACTTTTAAAATACCCTGAAACCTCTTCGGCAATTTTATCCGAATCTTTCCCCTCGCTATAAAATCCGGAACTTGCATACGGAATCAGCCTGTCTGTATATCCTCCCAGCAGTTTATATATCGGAAGCCCTGCTGTTTTTCCCAGTATATCCCAGAGCGCAATATCTATGCCGCTCATTGCCGCCAGGATAATCCCCCGCCTTCCGTGCTGTCTTGTACGGTCAAACATGATCTTCCACATCCGTTCAATATTGCATGGATCCAAGCCGATCAGCATAGGCGCCAGTTCGTGGTCAATGATAAATTTTGTACTTTCCGGCGGACCGCCAAAGCATGCTGATTCCCCGATTCCTACCATTCCAATATCTGTGTTTATCTTCACAATCACCGCATTTCTTCTTTTGAAATAATTCTGTGCATCCGCAATAGCATTTTCATATTCGTAAGACAGAATCATACTTTCCACTGATATAATTTTCATAAATCTCACTCTCCTATTATTCGTATTTTATCTTGCGCCGCCCTTTCCGCTTATCTCACTACAAAGACACAAGCAAGACATGTACAGATAATACAGATAATCCATCCCATTGGGGCAGACAGTTTCAAAAATTCCTTGTTGCTTACTTTTGCATATCCCAGCCCCCAGGTGATCCAAGATTGTGTAACACAACAGGAAACGTTCATCGTAATTGTCGTAATCGCCATCAAGGGATACAATAATGTTGCGTCAAAACCAACGCTGGTCAGCACTGCCAGAGTTGCCGCACCGCATCCCGCAAATGACAGCGGGCCTCTGAACAAGCCAAGCGGTGCCAGAATTCCAAACAAAACGCAGATAATGACAGCCGAATGCGGGATCACATTATTTAATATTGCCTGAAAATACGGTGCGCACAAAGAAGATGCATTTCCAAAAGCCGGTATCAGCAGGAAGAAGCCGATAAGAGGAGCCGTATCTATGACGCCATCATGAAATGTCTTTGTGTATATTGCGCACGCCTCTTCATATTTCTTAAGTCTCCCGCATGTAAACAACGCATAAAAACTTGCGAAAATAAACCCAAAAATAACCGGAAGTTTAAATGCAATTACAAACAAAACGGGAAAAATAATGCATATAAGTGAAATTGCGGGCACATGCTCCGGAGTCGCCGCCTGATTTGTAACCGCGGCCCATTCCCTTGATTTTCGCCTTCTCAGTACAACTCCGGACGTGATTACTACAATAATCAGCTGAACCAAAAGGCAGATAAAGCCAAACGGATAGTACTGGTCAAAGCTGTACGTCGTTTCTTTTCCCAATGCCATAATTGCATTATACTGCTCAAAAATGACCGGATTCAGATAAAGACCCGAGCCGATTGACCCCATATAAAATACCAGTGCCAAATCTTTCGGCACTCCCAGTGTCAGCAAAATCGGCAGCACAATTACACCTATCGCTATAACCGGCCCGGCGCCTTGCATAGATGTGAAAATAACGCTTACGACTACAGACAGGAGAAGCATTGTGACAAAAGGCCTGTCCCCGCTCAGTTCTACAGCCTTTCTGATAATAGTCGATGTAATTCCTAACTCCACCATTATTCTTCCAAACCAAGCTCCAAAAAAGATATTAACAAGGGTTGCTCCCCAGCTCTCCGGCCCGGCCTGAAACACCGATTGCAGCGCATCGGGCAGAGTAACTCCGAGAGCCGCTTCATTTGCTGATATAAAATCCGGATTCGTCACCAGATGCCTGCCTATTAATGCCGCCCCAGTCCAAAGCACGCACATAATCAGCAGGCCCATCATCAGGTTTTTCCCCCTCATTGCATAAACCACAAAGCCAAAAAATGTAATAAGTAAAAAAATTCCTATCGCATATTCCATACCTGTTAACCTCCAACACCACTTATACTTACTGTACGTCCTGTTCCTTTTTTGTCATCATTACCTCCTCACTTTGTTTTTCTAATACTAACCGCCTTCATTACTTCTCTCATATTTTTTCACCTCCTTATGAATTTATTTATACATTTATTTTTGTATACATTTTTAAATTCATTTTTACTCATGCAGATAAGATATAACATCTCATCCGCATGATTTTCTATAAAAGCGAAAGCTTGGCTACTTCTTTATTTTTCAAGAATTGGATTGTCGTATCTTCGGTATGCTTAATATGGCCGGCAACCGCTTTTTCCACTTTTTCCAGGTTTCTCTCCTTTAACGCATGTAGTATCTCTTCGTGTTCCGGTATTGTAAGGGACATTCTTCCGTCTACGTATACAGTAATATACCGGATTCTTTGCTGCTGATCTGTCAGCTGATTTAAAAACCCCTTCATCAAATTATTATGATACAGATTTACGTAATAATTGTGGAACTGGTTATCCAGGTTAAAAAAATCTTTTACTTTCTTATCTTCGTATGCAGATTTCATTTGACTTATATTAGATTCCAGAAATTCAATATCCCTGTCTCCAATCTTGTCAATAATTCCTCTCATGGCCATAATCTCAAAACTGAGTCTCAGCTCATAAATATCCCTGACCAATTCTTCTGTAACTTCAACAACCCTGAACTTCCGGCTGTCCGTATAATTAAGCAGTCCCTCTTGGGCTAGTTTAACCAAAGCCTCTCTGGTAGGTGTACGGCTAATATTAAGCTCTTTTGATAACTCTAATGTATAAATTATTTCTCCCGGCCTGAAATGTAAGTTTATTATCATCTCTTTGATTTTATGATAGGCCTCTTCTGAACAAGGTATTTTTTTCTCCGCCATTCTCTATCCCGTCCATATTAAAAGTTCTTTTTGTATACATTTATGTATTCATAATAGCACAGGCATATCAATTATGCAACCAAAAACTTAATATTAAGACATATTTGTAACGGTTTTGACCTCACATCGGAGGATATTCGGAGAATATATGAGTTCAGGTGCCGGGTGCCATAAAAAAACGGACTGACAATGAACAACTCTATTCATATAGCCAAATTCATTGTCAGTCCTAATTCCGTACACGGAACCTAAATTTTTATCATCCTTCGTCTGAAATCACCAGGCTTCCGACTTTCGTCCCTCAGGCCGCGGTATGTTCTCCGTCTCCCGACATTTTCTCCGCCTCTTCCGGCGGGATATCCAGCTTGGGCAGGGTGATGTCCGCCTTGAACAGATCTGCCTCTGTGGAGATCTTCAGCGTCCCGTGCTGCAGCTCTGCGAAGCTTTTCGCAATCGCCAGTCCCAGTCCGGAGCCCTCGGTATTCCTGGAGGAATCCCCGCGGACGAACCGGTCTGTGATCTCATCCGCATTGAAGTCCAGCTCTGTTGCAGATACATTTTTCATGGAAATGTGGACGCTGTTCTCCAGCTCTTCCATCTCGACATACACACGTGTGTGCGGCATCGCGTATTTTGTAATATTTACAATCAGGTTCTCAAAGATCCGATATGTCTTCTGACTGTCCAGCCACATAACCAGTTTATTCTCGGGAAGCTTCCAGCGGAATTCCAGATTTGCCTCTCTGATCTTGCTGTCATTTTCCAGCTCCACTTCTTTTATCAGATTTACGATATCCACTTTCATATAATGCATGACGATGTTCTTGCTTGCCGCTTTGCTGATCTCAAACAAATCTTCGATCAGCACTTTCAGGCGGAGGGACTTGCGCTCCAGTACCTCAATGTATTCTTTGCGTTTCTCCTCGTCACTTTCATTTTTCAAAAGATCCGTATAAGTGATAATTGCTGTCAGCGGCGTGCGCAGGTCATGGGAGACGTTTGTCACAAGCTCTGTCTTCATACGCTCGTTTTTCACTTCCTCGTCCACTGCTTTCTTGAAGCCCTTCTGGATCTTCTTTAACTCCTCCTGAATCGGGCTGAAAATCCCCACATCTCCTTCAATCGGCACATCCAGATGCCCGTCCGCCAGCTGGTTCGTAGACTGGAGAAGGACCGCGTACTTTGCCTGCAGGTCACTGGTGTATTTCCTGAGCAGGAGGAACAGAAGCACGGAGTAAATAATCAGCGCGAATGTTCCATAATACCAGAAGAAACATACGACCACCAGGATGAAAAAGTTTATGATCACCACTTTCAGAATCGTGCGGTTCACCTGATTCTGAAAATCTATATGGAGCATCGCGTCATACTGTTTCGCGAAAAAGGTTTTTACCTTCCCTGCTCCGCTTTTCATTTTACCTCCAACCTGGTCGCCCCTGTTCTCGATCCATCTTATTACTTTCGCCGTCAGTGTCCTTTCCTTCCAGTACGCGCCTCCCATGGTAAACATTTCTCTCAGGCAGGCCGCCTCCCAGTAGACCACTGCGAAAAACGCAAACCAGAGAATAAAATTCAGCGCCATGGTGGGCAGTCCGCCCAGTATATGATTCCATAGAGTTCCCTTCATTGTATGATATACTAAGAATCCGATCCCTGTCAGCGGACCAGGCATAAACATGATCAGACAGATCACAACTTCAAATGGAACCCGGAAGATCCGTCCTTCCGGCCTGTGGACTCCTCCGATACATGGAATCAGGAGCGCCCCGGCCGCCGCTATGGCAGAAAATATCAGACTGAAAAACTGAAAGTCTGTACATGTACCGTCGATAAGCAGATACACCGTATCATCCCAGAAGGAATTCTCCATGCGGCAGTATGCCTCCAGATTCTCAGCAGTCATCCCGTATATGATCGTCACATCGTTCGGATTCGAAATATCAGAAATCATTTCATCCGCCGCGTTTTCAGCACTGTGCAGAAAGCTCTGCTCCGCGCCGTACTCTTCATCCGGACTCAAACCGTCTCCCGTGACCTGCACCTTTGACAGCTCGCCGTCCGACGCGAACTCAAAGAGCATCCGCACCGCATAATTTCCGTCACTTTCATCAAGAAGGGACTCTGCAGTCCTGGAAGCCGTGCTCTCCAGAAGAGAAACGCCTTCCTGATCAAACACGCCGCAGTCCATATATTTCCGCAGCAGGTCAAAGTCCGTATTGCCAAAATCTTCCAGCACATCCGACTGTGGCGTTTCCTTTGAGACTTCATTATAGACAATATAGTTTCCCTCAGCCAGCTCCTGCCCCATTCCGACGACTGTCTCCGCGGTCAGTTCATCCATATCACTCTGTCTGGTCATCTGTTTTTCCAGACTGGGATATGTGAGCATCATCCCAGCCGAGCAGGCAATCAGTAAAACCAGAATAAATACAATGCCGTATTTACGGCTGTTTTTCAATCTTGTATCCAACTCCCCACACCACCTTTAAATATTTCGGATTTTTCGGATCAATCTCTATTTTCTCACGGATATTTCTAACATGTACCATTATGGTATCTGTATTGATAGCCTTCTCCTGCCACACTCTCTCATAGATTTCTTCCGCCGAGAATACCCGGCCGGGATTCTTCGCCAGCAGAAGGAGTATTTTATACTCAATAGGCGTAAGCTTCACAGGATTGCCGTCCATAGTCACTTCCACGGCTTCCTCATTGATCTCCAGTCCGCCGATCACATGGACGTTCTCCTTCGGAGTAAGCTTTTCCAGGAACTTGCGGTAACGCCTAAGCTGAGAATTTACTCTTGCCATGAGTTCCATCGGCGTAAACGGCTTTGTCACATAGTCATCCGCACCGATATTCAATCCTGTGATCTTGTCAACTTCCTCTGACTTTGCAGAGAGCATAATCACCGGGAAATCATACTTTTCTCTCAGTTTCATAGTCATGCGGATCCCATCCATCCGGGGCATCATAATATCCACAATCGCCAGATGGATCTCCTCTTTCTCTATAATCTCCAGGCCCTCAATTCCGTCTGCCGCCTGAAACACCTTATAGCCCTGGCTCTGCAGATAGATCTGTACGCCTTCCCTTATTTCCTTGTCGTCCTCTACAATCAGTATGTGATTTGTCTCCATGCTGCCTCCTCAATTCTCTCATTTTTTATTTCTATTTCCTGCAATGCTGCCCGGTCCGCATTGACCGGCAGATCCGGAATCTCATTTTTCTTCACCACGCCGTAATTCTTCACCGCCACGTCCACGGTGGTAAATGGAAGCGGTATAACATATTTATCCCATCTGGCGGACAATCGCAGACAGTACGAGTAAGAAAGGCTGATTCCCACAAAATCCTCCTCCGCGTGCTCCGACAGATAGAACGCCAGTTTCTTCGGCTCATGTCTGGGGCCCAGCGGACCGTCCAGAGCCGCGGCGATGGAGTGCGTCTTCTCATAAGATTCCTGAACAATCTTTTTCAGCGCTCCAAAGGCTTTATATCCATCAGGAACCCGCAGTGCGTTTCCTCCGCTTCGCTTTATCATATCTTCAATATAGTTTCCCCTTGCGTCTGCAGTTACGATCACGTCTACAGGTGTAGTTTTCCCGGAAAGCTGTTCCAGGACAACATTCATAAAGAAACTGTCCTCATGCCAGAATCCGAAAATCTGGCTGTCCCCATAACGATTGTCCTCATGCCATCGGATCTTCACTGTCCGCTCAATCAGACTGAGATATCTGGTAAAACACCACTGCAGAAACTGTTCTGCTTTTCTTTTCAAAATCATAAATATCCCCTCCCCGGTCTTCCGGTACCTGCGTATATATCCGCACCGGCCTCCACCGCTTCTGCCGGTCTTCTTTTTACGCAGATACATTGATTGTAGAGCATCTCCTCATATATGGCAAGTCTGGACGCCCGGTAATTTCCGGCAGTTCGAAGCGCAGCTTCCCTCATCTGCCCCTGCTGCCCTGACAGAGCTTTTATCACCTGATCCGCCCATGCTTCTTCGGATTCTTCTGTCAGAAAGCCGTTGACTCCGTTTTCTATAATATCGTCCGCTCCCACTGCGTGAACAGCAGTCACCGGAGTCCCGGCCGCCATCGCCTCTGCCAGCACGATGCCCTGTGTCTCAGACTTAGACGCGAAGAGGAAGAGATCCGCCGCTCCCAGATAATCTTTCACCTGCCCGTTTGGCACACTTCCCAGAAAGGTTACTACATCCGAAATTCCCAAAATAGACGCCTTCGCTTTCAGTTCTCCTTTCTGGCTTCCGTCGCCCAGGATCATCACATGGAAATTATCTCCCATCTTCCGTTTCATCTCCGCGATTCCCCGAAGAAGAAAGCCATAATTCTTCTCCCGCTCCAGCCGGGATACTGTAACCAGGAGATGTTTCCTGCCTCTGCCGTACTGCTCCCGGATCTCCCTCACTCTCTGGTCATCCTTCTGATAAGAGCTCTCGTCCAGACCTGTAGGGAACACCTCGCACCGGCTCGTCATCCCATACTCACGCATCATATCACGCATTCCCGCTGACGGGGCCAGGACAAGATCACACTGGTTTGCAAACCATTTCATGTAAGACGGAATCACTCTTTCCCGGATCCAGCTCACCGCCCTCTGCTTCATCCGGCCGGTCCGGCCGTTTACGCGAAGCAGAGGGATATAGTGAAGATAATCTTCATACCTCGTATGACATGTATAAATAACCGGAAGATCATATTTGCGCCCAAGCCAGAGAGCACATGTCCCCACGAACATCGGATGGTGTACGTGAATGCAGTCAAAGCGTTCTTGTTCAAATGTCTGCATGATTTCAATCGGGCAGAGGGAAGGATATACCATCCCATTGTCCATCTTCCTTTTCTGTGCGGCAAAGCGGATCACCCGCTCCGGAGAATGAAGATCTGTATCCAGCACCTTCTGCCTCTCCTCTTCATTCTCCCCATACATGGGCGCGAACACAGTCACCTCATGTCCTCGTTTTACCAGCTCCTCTGCCTGCCTCTCGACAGAGATCGGAACTCCTCCTACAAACGGTCTGTAATTATTGGTCAGCATTGCAATCTTCATGACTGCCTCCCCCTTTCTGTCTTGAACAGCTCTATAACTGAGCTGGTGCTTTTATGCCAGTTCATCCCAGCAGATTAATCGCCGCGTCTCCAAAGAAATACCCCGCCCCGACAAACGCCAGGTTCCAGAGAAAAATCCCGCACACTGAGCTGACAGTGTATTTCGCAAAATCCATTCTCACCATCCCGGCAGGAATCGATATGATTGTCCTTACCATGGGGAGCAGCTTGCTCACAAACACGCCGATGCAGCCCTTCTCCCTTAAGAAAGCCATCTTCTCCTCGATCACCGGGCGGTGCTTCGGAAATTTCTTAAAATAGAATCCCATCACCTTCCCGCCGCCGAATCTTCCCAGCAGATAGAGCGCCCAGCTCCCGGTAAGGCCCGCGGCCACGGTCAGCACCATTACGACCGGGAAACTGATCTCTCCTCTCGCCGCCCATATCCCTGCCAGCGGCATGATCACGCCGGCCGGAAAACCCGGGAGATTTAAATATTCCAGGAGCACAATCAGATAAATAAAAAAGGCTCCGTATTGTAAAAAATAATTGGTAAGTTCCTGAATGTTCATAAAAAAACAGCCCCCTTTAACTGTTTACAGGATAGCCCGTAAATCTTAAGGAGGCTGATATGAGAAAATAAAGAAATTCTAAAGATTGGGGACGGATTTGCCAAAGAGGGGTTTTCAGCTATTTAGCTCAATAACTCTTTCTGAAGAACACGTTCGGAAGCGGAGCGGATGTTTGAAACGTGTTCTTGGAGAGGGGACGTGTGTGTACTGCTCCGTTCCGGAATCGGGGAAGGATCTAAGAAGTCGGAGAGCTGTTTAAATGCAAAGCGGTGCTCCGGGCAACTCGCTCCGCTCAGACAATCCCTGCGCGCCGCTTAACAACAGCTCTCCGACTTCTAAGATCTTCCATCAGATTCCTCCAAAGTCACAGTCCCCACACGCCCCTCTCCAAGAACTTACGCTTCAACCATCCCCTCCGCTTCCTGCGCATTTCCTGTCGGAAGTGTTATTGCCCTAAACAGGCTGAAACGTACAACTGGCGCGGCTTGAGGGCTTTCCTCTACGAAAGCTTTCCGGCCGCGCCGACTGTTTACAACAGCTATATAGTCACTAACTTCC
This sequence comes from uncultured Mediterraneibacter sp., assembly GCA_944384505.1. Classification (GTDB taxonomy): domain Bacteria; phylum Bacillota; class Clostridia; order Lachnospirales; family Lachnospiraceae; genus Mediterraneibacter. Next base: position 87,693 of record CALWTQ010000003.1, on the reverse strand, counting down.
GGATTGAAAAGCCCAGAAAACAGCCCCATTTCAAGAAAAATTCTGCGGAGATGAAGGATGGCGATGGATGACTTCGGAAGGGTATTAGTGAAGCTTAGAGTTCCAGTGAGGGACGTTAGGGCTGACGGTGGAATTGTCTGAGCGTAAGCGAGTTGTCCACCGTCAGTCCTTGCATTTAGTCCGTCACTGGAACGCTTAGTTTCACTTATATCCCTGGAGTGGAATCCAGAGCCATCCTTCATCCCCGCAGAATACGTCTCAGAAATAACCCCTGTTTTCGGACGTTTTGAACAAGAGCGTTAGTGAACTTTATAGCTGTCATCACGTGATTTTCCGTCCTATCCGAAGCTTCCTCATCGCCCACACGCACGCGAATGATACGGCTCCAATGCCCAGGATAAGCGCCGGCACTGCGATCCACGCGGACAGATCCCATGGTTTCATATATTTCTTATAGTTGTCCAGAAAGAGGATATGTATCAGATAGATTCCAAAGGAACAGCCGCAAAACAAATCTATTACTCTGCGCGTCCGTTCTTTCGGTACAAAGTGTGCCCCGCGGATCCGCAGCATGAGCAGGAAGAAGCTCACCGCTGAGAGGATCACAAATGGAGCCGCATAGGTCAGGGCGCCCTCGTAATGATCCTGCTGCACAGTTGTCGCAGCCAGAGTGATTCCAAAGGAGGCTGCCATGGAAAGAACACAGATGACTGCCGCTGTCCTCTGACTGATGCGGATATGTTTTCTATATTTATAAATGTAATATCCCACGAACAGGTAATATGCATAAACTCTGTCGCCGATCAGCGGGAAATCATAATACGGCTCCTGATGAATCAGCCACATCCCATAATTTACGAGAACCGCTCCTGTGGTGACGATGAGGAAAACTTTTTCCAGCTTCATGCTCATTCCCCGGCACATTACCTGGAGGAAGGGCATTGCAAGGTAAATCGGGATCATAGCGTACAGATACCACAGATGGGCTTCTGCAGGTACTTCGAGAATGTCTCTTAAGTCATACTCTGATTTCATATAGAAGATATTCCAGAAATAATATACTGCGCTCCAGACTACGAGTACAATGACAAATCGGACCAGCCGTTTTACGTGTTTGCCGACCGGTTCTTCTCTCCCTAAAAGCAGGGCTCCGGATATCATGAAGAAACAGGGCACGCTGACCCTGGCCGCGGTATCCAGCGCAAGAGAAAACAGATACTCCCCCTGCGGAATCTTTCCGTATGCGCGGCAAAAATAGTTGGTCACATGAATTGCGATCACAAGGACAAAGGATATCGTCCGAATCAATTCCAGATTATAATTTTTCTCTCTCATAGTTTTCCTCTCAGACTTTTCCCTTTCCGGAGGCTGATGCTCTTTCTCCGGAGTCTTTTCCCATAGGCTGATGCTCTTTCCCCAGAGCCTTTTTCTTCATCAGGCTTGCCTTTACAACAGCGCCGTCTCCAAACCGCGCATTCAGCTCGTCCATGGCCTTCTTAAGCCGTTTATGCTTTTCGTCCGGCTCTTTAGGCATCTGAATATCAAAGATCGAGAGCTGCTCCGGCGCTGTCTCATCCACAAGCTTTGAAGTTCGTATTCCCAGAAGGCGCACCGGTTCCCCGCTCCAGATCTCGAGAAAAAGGCTGCATGCAGTCTCCATCAGCACATTTTTGTCATTAGAAGGCTTCTCAAGCTGTACCTGATGCGATGCAGTGCGGAAATCATAATATTTGATCTCCATGCTCACCATACCGGCTTTCTTCCCAGCCTTCTTAAGCCTTCCCGACACACTTTCCGCAAGGCGCTCAAACACAGGGCGCACTTCTTCCGTCGTAGACGCATCCTCTCGGAGAGTGGTAGAGTTTCCAATTCCTTTCGCCTCCTCAGGCTCAGCCCGGACGACGTCAGTCCCTCTTCCGTTGGCAAACTCCCAAAGCATCTTCCCGTGACTTTTCAGGTGGAGCGTGATCAATGCCGGGTCTGAACGCGCCAAATCCCCGATGGTGTTGATCTCCAGCTTTTTCAATACTTCCACGCTGGATTTTCCTGCCATATAGAGTTCTCCGATAGGCAGAGGCCACATTTTCACCTGGATTTCCTCCGGGAACAGGGTGTGAATCCGATCCGGCTTTTCAAAGTCTGACGCCATCTTTGCCAGGAGCTTATTGCTGGAGATCCCGATATTCACAGTGAATCCAAAGTGTTCCTTTATTCCGTCCTTGATCTCCACCGCGCCGTCTATAGGTGAATGATAGCGGTCCGCTATGGATGTGAAATCCATATAGCACTCATCCACGCTGACCTGTTCGATCTCTTTCGTAAATGTCCGAAGATACTCCATCAGTTTCCTGCTTTTCTCCCGGTACATCTTATGATCCGGGGGAAACATGGCAAGATTCGGGCACTTACGAAAGGCATTCGCAACGGGTTCCCCCGTGCGGATGCCATATCTTTTCGCCGCAGGCGACTTGGCGAGCACCACACCGTGGCGGGATTTCTGATCCCCTCCGATAATGGCCGGTATCTCGCGCAAGTCTACCTTGGCGCCGTTTTTCAGTTGTTCTACCGCAGTCCAGCTCAAGTAAGCTGAATTCACATCAATATGAAAGATAATGAGCGTCATCCGCGCATCCGTCCTTTCACACTGGCTCTTTAGCGTTTACTCCGCCGCTGTGACCTGTCCTTTCACATTCGCAGTCAGCTTTCCGTCCGCCGCATCGATCAGGATCGTATCTCCCCGGCCTACATTTCCTGCCAGGATCAGCCTTGCAGCCAGTGTCTCCACATTCTTCTGCAGATATCGCTTAAGCGGTCTCGCGCCGTACATCGGATCGTAGCCTCCCTCCACAACGAAATCTTTCGCCGCTTCTGTAAGTTCGATTCTCAGCTCGCGCTCGCTGAGCCGTTTGTTCACATCTGCTATCAACAAATCTATGATGGCACGGATATTCTCTTTCGTCAATGGCCGGAACATAATTATTTCATCCAGACGGTTCAAAAATTCCGGTCTGAAATGAGCTTTCAGATCATTCATAACGAACTCCTGGCACTTTTCATCAATTGTTCCGTCATCGTGGATTCCTTCCAGCAGGTAGTTCGCTCCGATATTGGACGTCATAATCAGGATCGTATTCTTGAAGTCCACAGTCCTTCCCTGAGAATCCGTGATCCGCCCATCGTCCAGTACTTGAAGAAGTACGTTAAATACATCTGGGTGGGCCTTCTCGATCTCGTCAAAAAGGACAACCGAATACGGTTTCCTTCTGACTGCCTCAGTAAGCTGTCCGCCTTCATCGTAGCCCACATATCCCGGAGGCGCTCCGATCAGCCTGGACACGGAATATTTCTCCATATACTCACTCATATCGATACGAACCATATTGTTCTCATCATCGAACAGGCTCTGAGCCAGCGCTTTGGCAAGCTCCGTCTTACCGACTCCGGTAGGTCCGAGGAACAGGAACGAACCGATAGGCTTTGACGGGTCTTTGATTCCGGCCTTTGACCGGATAATCGCCTCTGTCACGAGCTCTACGCCCTCGTCCTGGCCTACCACTCTCTTGTGAAGTTCATCTGCCAGGTGAAGAGTCTTATTCCTCTCACTCTCATTTAATTTCGCCACAGGAATTCCGGTCCAGCGGGATACGATCCGCGCGATCTCATCATCTGTCACAGCCTCATGGACAAGGGACAGATCCTTTTCTTTGACCTTGTCTTCCTCTTCCTCCAGCTGTTTCTGCAGCTGAGGCAGTTTGCCGTACTGAAGTTCAGCGGCTTTATTCAGATCATACTCTCTCTGTGCTTTCTGAATGTCCTTGTTGACCTGCTCGATCTCCTCACGGATCTTCTGAACACGCTCTACGGACTTCTTCTCATTCTCCCACTGAACTTTCTTGCCTGCATACTCTTCTTTCAAGCCTGCCAGTTCTTCCTGAAGATGCTCCAGACGCTCCCGGCTTAAGCGGTCTTCTTCCTTTTTCAAAGCCTCCTCTTCAATCTGCAGCTGCATCACTTTTCTCCTGAGCTCATCCAGCTCTGTAGGCATGGAATCCAGCTCCGTCTTGATCAGCGCGCACGCTTCGTCTACCAGGTCAATAGCCTTATCCGGCAGGAACCGGTCGGAGATATAACGGTTAGAAAGTGTTGCGGCAGCAACAAGAGCGCTGTCCGTTATCTTCACGCCATGGTATACTTCATACCGCTCTTTTAATCCTCGGAGAATGGAAATCGTATCCTCCACGCTCGGTTCATCTACCATAACCGGCTGAAAACGTCTCTCAAGAGCCGCATCCTTCTCAATATACTGGCGGTATTCATCCAGCGTTGTAGCGCCGATACAGTGCAGCTCGCCTCTTGCCAGCATAGGCTTCAACATATTGCCCGCATCCATCGCGCCGTCTGTCTTGCCTGCTCCCACAATAGTATGCAGCTCATCGATAAACAGGATGATCTTCCCGTCACTGTTCTTTACTTCTTCGAGAACCGCTTTCAGACGTTCCTCAAATTCACCCCGGTACTTCGCACCAGCCACAAGAGCCCCCATATCAAGGGAGAAAATCGTCTTATCTTTCAGTCCCTCCGGAACGTCCCCGCTGACAATCCTCTGCGCCAGCCCTTCTGCCACTGCGGTCTTACCTACGCCGGGCTCACCGATAAGCACCGGGTTATTCTTCGTCTTACGAGAAAGAATCCGAATCACATTACGGATCTCCTCATCACGGCCGATGACCGGATCCAGCTTCTGCTCTCGGGCTCTTTCCACCAGATCCTGACCATATTTATTCAATGTGTCATAAGTTGCCTCCGGGTTGTCGCTGGTCACACGCTGATTTCCGCGGACTGTTGACAGCGCGTGAAGGAACCCCTCACGGCTGATGCCAAATTCCCGGTAAAGCTGCTTCATATCTTTACTTGCATATTTTAACAGGGAAAGAAACAAATGCTCAACGGATACATATTCGTCTCCCATCTGTTTTGCCTCATCCTCTGCGTGGATAAGGGCATTGTTGAGATCCTGTCCTACGTAAGCCTTGCCGCCCTGGACTTTCGGCCGCTTAGCAATCGCCTGCTCCACACGGTTAATGAAGAGCTGGCCCTGGATACTCATTTTCTCAAGTAATTTTAAAATCAGGCTGTCATCCTGCGTCAGCAGCGCGTAGAGCAGATGCTCCTGCGCCAGTTCCTGGTTTCCATTATCTGCGGCGATCTTCTCACAGTTCTGGACAGCCTGTAGTGAATTCTGCGTAAATCTATTAATATTCATGGTACTTCCCTCCTTCTGATCTCATAAATCAATATGGAACCGATAAGCAATGCAGCGCTGCCCGACGGACATAAGGTGCACATCTTTTCGTGTTCTAGTAGAAATATAGCAGATATTGTTAGCCAAGTCAAGCCTCGAGTGCTAATTTATAAAAATACATGTGCCCGTCAACTGTCTGCTTTTATATTTTGTAGAAATTTTGTCGGTCAGCATACGCATCCTACTATCGATCAGTGGTACTTTATGCTGGACGGCGCTGACTTTATATACAATGCCGGAGATACTCCCATGGCAGTAAAAGAAGGAGATGTCTCCTATACCCCTCATGGCATGTCTCACGGTTCTTCCTGTGAAAAGGACGGAACAATCAATTACCTTTGGTTTGAGATGAATCGTGCCTGGGATAATATATAGGAAAGAAAGTCAGAGGGGAAGCCATATGCAGGAAATCAAAATAATTAAATCAGAAGAGCTTCTGTATACATATAAGGATGGATTTGCCCAATCTGAAGTTCCCGTCGCCTGTCCTGGCATCCGGATTACGAGCTGCCGGCTGAAACCGGGGAAAACACAGACAATCAGCACATTTTCAAAAGAAGATAAAATGCAGATCCTTTTCTTCACAACAACAGGCGGCTTCGTAAGATATGGGAATACCATCTATGAAATTGACGATCAGGCTGTATTTATCCCTGATTTTGACAGAGCCGGGCTTTCTGTCACATCGGGCGAAAATGAACTCTGTTTCTACCGTATAACAGGCCCGATGACGGATGTTGATCGCAGACAGATGGAGAACTGTCACTATATTCTGCCAAGATTTGTAAGGCTTCGCGAATCCATTGAATATACAGAAGGATTCACCCAGGAATCCGGTTCCAGAGTAGTTTCTCACAGCATTATTGCAGGCAGGCATCTGGGACGGTATACAATGGGATGGAATATCGGCGCAGGTCCGGATTTTATCGGCCAGCACACGCATCCAACGCTTGAACAGTGGTATTTTATGCTGGACGGCTCAGAGTTTGATTATGTCGCGGGCGGGAAGGAAATTCCTGTCAGAGCCGGGGACATCTCTTTTACTCCCCACGGGACGTCACATGGTTCGAGCTGCACAGCAGACGGCTATATCAATTATGTCTGGTTTGAATTAAACAGAGCATGGGAGGAATTATAAAATGACACAATTAGAAAAAACTGAAGGATTGACAAGAAGAGAACTGACCCCCGGAAGTCATCCGGAATTCGTATGGTATGAGTGCACGCTGAAAGCCGGGCACAGATATGAACCGCAGCTGTTCGGTTTGACTGACAGGATGCAGATGTTTTTCTTTCTTAATCCGACCGGATATGCGGCCACAAAGAACAGAGCCTGGAACATTGAAGAGCCCTGCATCTTTATCCCAAACTTTGATAAGGAAAGTTTCTGGATTGAGGCCGGGAAAGAAGATCTGAAATTCGTACACTGGATCGGCGTTATGAATGCCTATGACCAGAAAGAATATATCGATTACCACATTATCCTTCCGAATATGAGAAAGAGATCAGAAGGATTCCGCTTTACCGAATATTATACCGGAGGCGCCGGTTCCTCGATCGAGAGCCGCCGTCTGGTGCTGGACACTGCATTTGGCAGATGGTTTGCCGGTATAAATGACGGTGAAGGAGAAAGTGCTTTTGTAAAAGAGCACTGTGAGGACAATTTTCAACAATGGAATTATGTATTGCCAGAATCTGACTTTACTTACACGATAGACGGCTCTGAATATAATGCAGGAAATGGCGATGCATTTTTTGTTCCCAAAGGTACTCCGTTCGGCGCGAAAGCCGCTCCCGGAAAAGGAATCCATTATATATGGATCAAATTCGCATCTGAGGGATTCCCTGTAGGGAGAGACGGTTACCCGGGTTCAGAAGTATAAATAAAGAAAAGGAGAAAAAAGATGAAAAAGAAATGTGTGAAAATGTTAGCTGTATTGTTGTCTCTTACCATGATGTCCGCCCTTGCAGCATGCGGCAGCAGCGGAAATTCCGGCAGCGGTTCTAACAGTGAGAGTTCTGACGCCAAAAGTTCTGAAAGCAGTGACGGCGAGACAATGGCAAAGATCAAAGAAGAAGGCAAAATCGTTATGGGTGTAAATGCGACATATGCCCCATTTGAATTCCACAAGACAATTGACGGCAAAGACGAGATCGTCGGATTCGACATCGAACTCGGACAGGCAATCGCAGATGAACTCGGCGTAGAGCTTGTTGTGGAAGATATGTCGTTTGACGGCCTCCTCCCTGCACTTGCAACCGGAAAGGTAGATTTCCTGCCGGGACTTGCGTATTCAGAGGAGCGTGCGCAGAATGCGTCATTCTCCGAACCATATCACCGTTCTATACAGGTAGTGCTTATGCGGGATGACAATGTTGACACTGTTACAGAGGACAGCGACCTGTCCGGAATGACCATCGGCATCCTCAAAGGATCCATCCAGTCAACAACCTTCCCGACCCGTTATCCCAACGCTAAGACAAGCGAACTCGGAAAAATTCCAGATCTGGTCGCTGCATTGAAGAGCGGCAGTGTTGACGGAGTCGTTCTTGACTATGTTGTCGCGACACTATATGCGGAGAACAATGACGATCTTGCAATGTCCGCAATTCAGTATGCACTGACTGACGAAGAGGACTCCGGTTCCTGTATTCTTGTCAGAAAGGACAACAATGAAGATCTCCTTGTAGTCATCAATAAGGTACTCACAGAAGTCCAGGCGAACGGCGATCTGGAGCGTTGGGAGAATGATGCCATTGCGTTAATGGATATGGATGATATCCAGTAGTTTCTGGCGTATTGGGCAGCAGAACCGCTGCCCAATCCTTATTTTGGCAGGCAGTAAATCAAACGGATAACTGAGTCCGCTTTACCTAGAGATTCTGCTGATTATTAACTAAGGAAGAGGATGTTATGAATTTCGAATTTTTATCTACTTATTGGATGTACTATGTTGAGGGACTCAAAATTACAGTTATCTACGCTATCTTTTCCGTTCTCTTCGGCATTATCCTGGGCGTTGCGCTCGCCCTGATGAAATTGTCAAAACTAAGAGTCCTGCGTGGAATAGCTGTCTCGTATATTAATTTTATCCGGGGCACCCCTATTCTTGTACAAATCTATATCGTCTATTTCGGACTGTATAGTTTCGGCATCAGCCTGAGCGATTCCACAGCCGGAATCGCCGCTCTTGCAATCAACAGCGGCGCCTATGTCGCAGAGATCGTCAGAGCCGGAATAGAGGCCGTTGACCGGGGACAGATCGAAGCAGCGCACTCCCTGGGGCTTTCATACATACATACAACACGCCTCATTGTCATTCCCCAGGCTGTAAAGAATATTCTTCCCGCGCTCTGTAATGAATTTATCGTGGTTACAAAAAACACATCTATGCTGTCAATCATAGGTATTCACGATCTGATGTATAATACAGATACGATCCGCGGGAATACATTTCTTGCGTTTGAACCTCTTATCATTGTAGCTGTTATCTATTTCACAGTATCTTACATTGTCACCAAATTCGTTGGCATATTGGAGAGGAGGTTAAAAGCAAGTGATAATAGAAGTTAAAAATCTGCACAAAAGCTTTGGGAAACTTAAAGTTCTCAATGGAATTGATGTATCTATTGAAAAAGGTGAAGTGGTCGTTGTCATCGGTCCGAGCGGTTCTGGAAAAAGTACGTTCCTGCGCTGTCTGAATCTGCTGGAAACTCCTGATGACGGCAGTATTCTGATTGAGGGATCTGAGATCACGGCCAAAGGCGCAAATATCAGTAAAATCCGTCAGAAAATGGGAATGGTATTCCAGCAGTTCAACCTCTTTACTAATATGAACATCCTAAAAAATATGTGCGTTGCGCCTGTCTATGCGAAAAAGGTTCCGAAAGAACAGGCGGAAAAGCGCGCCATGGAACTGTTAGACAGAGTTGGGCTGTCTGAAAAAGCGCAGAGCTATCCTGATCAGCTCTCCGGCGGTCAGAAGCAGCGTGTTGCAATTGCCCGGGCTCTGGCAATGGAACCGGACATCATGCTGTTCGATGAGCCCACATCCGCGCTGGATCCCGAAATGGTCGGAGAAGTGCTCGCTGTTATGAAAGAACTTGCGGCATCAGGAATTACTATGGTTGTCGTTACTCATGAGATGGGATTTGCAAGAGAGGTTGGCGACAGAGTACTCTTCATGGATGAAGGCAGGATTATTGAAGAGAATACACCACAAGAACTTTTCGGGAATCCGCAGAATCAGAGGACGCAGGACTTTTTATCAAAGGTTTTATAAATATTCAGGAAAAATACGGTTATATCAAAAGGCTGCCAGGAAATAGACAGCTCGAAACAGTGGCAGGCGTGATTCCAATGAGTCACGCCTGCCACTGTTATTCATCTGCTAAAACAAAAATGCGGTCTTGATCTTTCGTTTCTCATCAAGTAACCTTAAAGGTTTCCGTACAAGTTCTGACATCGCAGGCCCTTAATCCACGGCAAGAGGTGAGTACTATTTTTAGTCGAATCTAACCATCCATCCTTCTCCCCTGACGCCCAATCCATCATACTTTAAATTTCAATCCACCAGCGGCCTTAACTGCTTCACTATCTTCTCAATCGTTGCCACAAAGACTTCCATATCTGCATCCGGATTATTCAGATAGGCGTGGTATGCCCCTTGTATACTGTATGAGAGAAGTATATTTTTCTCCATATCATGCTCCAGTTCCGGATACTTTTTAAAAATCAGTTTTTTAAGCTCCGAATCCAGCCGGTTTCCAAGATGATTCTGCTCTTTCCCCGAAAATACGATTTTTATCAGTGATGTCTGGGACATAAAGGCCAGGCAGAGTTCTCTCGTAAACTCATCCGGACTGTCCAGCGTATACTCTTTCAGATGACTGATACTGCGGATTATAGACTCTACGGTCTCCTTCTCCATAGCGTCTGACAGCGCATAAACGTCCTCATAATGGGAATAGAATGTAGATTTATTAATACACGCCAGAGCGCACAGCTCTTTTACTGTAATCTTTTCCAGCGGCTTTTTAGCGCGCAGTTCTATAAATGCGTTTCTGATCGCTTTCTTAGTCTTTTCAATCCTGAGATCCATTTTTCCCCCTCTTTCACCATAATTACACGCTTCCTTTACTCAGCGGTTCTCTTTTATCCGACACTTTCCCCAGAACCGTTGTTTTTCCGTCATTTCTGCAGAATTGTCGGTGGACTCTGTTATTCCCCCGAGATACAATAATCATACCGCAAAAACCGACTCGTGTCGATTATCAGGAGGACAATGTTTATGGATTTTTATGATTTCTATACCGGAAAATGCTTTGACGCCTACAAATATCTCGGAGCCCATTTTTTCAAAGGCGGAACCGTCTTCCGCACTTTCGCCCCGTCTGCCTCAAAGATTTCCGTGATCGGAGAATTCAGCAAATGGGAAGAAATCCCGATGGAGAAAGTACATGACGGAAATTTCTGGGAAGTTTCTGTTCCATTGGCTCAGCCGGGAATGATGTACAAATACCGCATTTATGACACTGCCGGAGAATATATAGATCACTGCGATCCTTACGGCTTCGGAATGGAACTGCGTCCGGGCACAGCATCCATCATCCGCGATATGACAGCTTACCATTTCCATGACAATTCCTGGCTGAAAGAGCGCACGGATAAGCGGCGTTCTCCCCTCAATATTTATGAGATCCATTTCGGATCTTTTAAAAAACCTTCGGATGAGCCGGACTCCTGGTACAGTTATGATGAAATGGCAGAATATCTGATCCCATACCTCAAAGACAACGGGTACAATTATCTGGAAATTATGCCTCTGAACGAATATCCCAGCGATGAATCCTGGGGCTATCAGGGGACCGGATTTTACAGTCCCACCTCCAGATACGGAACAGCTGACCAGTTAAAAGCGTTTGTGGATGCCTGCCATCAGAATAATATCGGTATTATTCTCGATTTTGTTCCAGTCCATTTCGCTGTAGACTGGTATGCCCTGGCTCACTATGACGGCACTTCTCTGTACGAGTATCCTCACGCTGCAGTGGGACAGAGCGAATGGGGGAGCTGTAATTTCATGCACTCTCGGGGTGAAGTCAGAAGCTTCCTCCAATCTGCGGCAAACTACTGGCTTACAGAATACCATATCGACGGACTGCGCATGGACGCCATCAGCCGCGCGATCTACTGGCAGGGAACCCCTGAACGGGGCGTGAACTCGAATGCAGTGGAATTCCTGAAAACCATGAACCGCGGTTTAAAAAAACTACACCCCTCGGTGATCCTGGCCGCAGAAGATTCCACCTGTTTTCCAAAAGTAACAGAATCACCGGAAAAGGGCGGACTCGGCTTTGATTATAAATGGGATATGGGCTGGATGAATGACACGCTGAACTATTTCCGCACGGATCCTCTGTACCGCGGAGCGGATTATCACAAGCTTACATTCTCCATGGCCTACTACTACGACGAACGTTATCTGCTGCCGCTCTCCCATGATGAAGTTGTCCATGGGAAGGCGACAATTCTCCAGAAAATGTTCGGCGACTATGAGATAAAATTTCCACAGGCGCGGGCGTTCTATATGTACATGTACGCCCACCCGGGCAAGAAGTTAAACTTTATGGGAAATGAAATCGGACATTTCAGAGAATGGGATGAAAAAAGAGAACAGGACTGGAATCTCCTTTCCCATCCTGCTCACCAGGACTTTCACCGCTTTATAAAAGCGCTGAACCATTTCTATCTGGAACATCCCGCTTTTTATGAAATGGACTATGATCCGAAAGGTTTTCAGTGGCTGGAGTGCAAAGCGGAGGACAGGTGCGTCTATGCCTTTGAACGGATCAGCACGGACAGCTTCTCCTGCTCAGACATCTCTCACCCGGACAAGGAGCGGATCGCCGCCGTATTCAACTTCTCCGGTATCGCGCAGAAGGAGTTTCAAATCCATATTCCCGGCGCCTTGAGACTTTACAGAATCTTTGAAAGCGAGCTCCCGGACTTTGGAGGAAAAAGCTCGCTTAACAATGAAATTCTTGAAGGGAAAAAAGAGGTTTTCACATTTTCGCTAAGGCCCTTCTCTGCAGAATATTATCAGATTGAAAGCGTCCATGAATAGTAACTAAAGAGTAAAGAAAACCCCAGAATCACTTCCGGGGTTTTCTTTACTCACTCAATCTTTCATTTTTATCGTCCGGACTTACCGGATCTTTTCCCTGCCGAAACGCTGAGCACCGCTGCTGCTCCGAGCATCACCGCCACAGTTCCCGCCGCTGAAACCGGATCACCTGTCTTTGGCGCCGTGTCTTTTTTCTCAGACTTTGTATCTGTCTTCTTTGTGTTGTCTGTTTTTGCAGTTTCCTCTTTTACAGGTTTTGTATCTGCTGGCTTTGACGGATCTGTAATAACCGGCTTTTCCGTATCCTTATTCGGATTGTCTGTACCCGGATCGTCAATCCCCGGGGTGTCTGTGCCCGGATTCTCTGTTCCGGGATCTTCTGTTCCCGGGTTATCTGTCCCTGGATTCTCTGTTCCGGGATTCTCAGACGTATCCGCAAGTATCTGACCGCTCAGCTCTGTAAAATCAGCCGCCAGCGGTGCACCCGTTTCATCGAAATCCTCTGTTCCCATAGCCAGTGTCATAAATGTAAATACAATCTTTTCTCCTGCAAAAGACTCAGGGACTACTGCCTTCTGCGAAAGTACAACTGATTCTCCCACATCCAGAGATTCAATACATGCCAGTCCATCCTCCGGCTGCGTCACCCCTGCCGGAAGGGAGCTAAACTGTCCAAGCGCAGGCATATCGGCAGAATCTCCCTCAAGACCTGTATTGCTGTATGTCGAGAGAACGTATATGTAGCTCAGCGCTGTATCTCCTGTATTTTTCACAGTGATATCCGCCAAAAACTCTTTTCCTTTTTCAATCTTCGCCAGATCTGTATGAACAGCTGCGTTTATCTCCAGAGCCAGCGCCGGATTCTATTCTGGCTCATCTGAAACCTGGACAGACATTACCGGAGACTGAGCAAAGGCTGGTTCTCCAGACATTTCTGGACGCACATCTGTCTGGAAATATAATGTCTTCCCCGTCATCTCCTCTGTGATCTCCAAAGAAACATCTGCTTCGGCCACGCCAGACAGGCCGGCACCTACACGTATAGACGAAAGACCATTTACATTATTCGGATCTGTCAGATAAGCACTCGCCGAACTAAGCACCGGGCTCCCCAGGCGGCTGGACATATCGGCTGTCTCACTGACCTGGAATCTTAACATTGCCCCTCCGAGGTTCTCAGCGCCATCCGGATTGTTTACAGTAAGATGAAACCGCATCGTGTCTCCCACGTTCACTGTTCCATCCGCAGAAGTCCCGCTCATTGTCATGGAAACCTCCGCTTTCCCTGCCTCATCGTTTTCCTGCGCGTACACCTGGGTTCCCAGAATAAGGGATAAAACCAACAGGAATACAGGCAGGATTCTTCCTCTCTTCATCACAATACCTCCTATTTTACTGCTGTTCTTCAAAGGTCTCTGAGTTATAAAATCTATTCACAGCATCATCATACTCTATATGCTGATCTATTGCAAGAATATCAACGATACTTGGCGAATTCATTGTAACAATTCAGCCTGCTTTCATTAGGAAACGAATTTATGCTTGCATAAGAATTCGGCGGCAGCCACGATAAGCACGAAGTGCAGTTTTACGAATGGCGCGGGCCAAACTTTCTCTCCGCCGCTTTATCAATCAATTCTTTTGCCTCCTCAAATGCCTCCGGCAGATAGCTTTCTGTCCATTCCTTCCCGGCTTTTTCCTGCTTCTTAATCTCATCCCACTTTGTCAGCACTTCCCCGGAGTCCGAGACAACCGCCTCCCCGAACACATGAGGATGGCGGCGCACCATCTTGTCGATCACTGTCTGGATCACATCATCCATTGTAAAGAGGCCTTCTTCTTTCGCAATCTGCGCGTGCATGACAACCTGGAGAAGAAGATCTCCCAGCTCTTCTTTTAAATTCTCAGCATCTCCTGTCTTATCGAATATATTGATGCCGCAGATCACCTCTGCCGCCTCCTCAATACACGGCTTTTTCAAGCTCATATGAGTCTGCTCCCGGTCCCATGGACATCCGTCCGGAGCCCGCAGGCGGGCGATGATATTTTCGAATTCTTCAAACTTTGTCATATGTCTCCTCCACTTCTATTTTACCATACATTCCTTGCGGTAAAATGCCACCCCATATTTCAGGATATCACTGTAGCCTTCCTGCCTGAGTTCTTCTTCGTACTTCTGTTCTTCAATCTGGCGGAGAGCTTCATCGCATTTTGCTTCCATCTCCTGATAAGTTTTCGCTACTTTAATCTCAATAATCACTGCCTTACCCCGGACGCTCGGATATTTCAGCAGGATATCCGGTCTGCCTTTTCCTGACTCCCGGTTGGAAAGTACGATGTAGTTTCCTATATTTTTCAGCATTCCTGCAAGAAATCCATGATAATAACTCTCCTGATAATCATAGAAGCTGATCGTTTCCATCAGGTTCTCCGACAAAATCTGGGCCATCTTCTCCCGGTTCCCATTCAGAATGCTCTCATAGAGAGGGGTAAGCTCCTTATACTCTGTCTTTTCCTCAAACCAGCGCAGCACTGTATTTTTATAAACATATCGTACTTCGCTGTTTGGAATAGCCATCTCAACATAAATCGTCTCCCCCTCCTGATACTCGCTGATCTTTTTCAGATAACCGGTAAAGAACAGGAAATTCCATAGATTATCCTGAGTGGAATTCATATCGTCATAAGTGATATCTTCATGGATCGGTTTCGTGATTGTCTTCCCTTCAATCAGCGCCTCTATTTCCTGTTTCACAGAAATATCAGCCTGCTCCACCAAGGTCCGGACAATACTGTTAGAACTAGTATTTGACCAGTACGGCTTCATAAAGCTGTTCTTATCTCTATGGCACGAATTCACATAATTAAGGACACTCCACGGATTATATACTTCTGTATCCCCAAACTGATATCCATCATACCACGTCCTTACAGAACTCTTATTTTCATACAACTCATAATAGTTTAATATTTGATCCACCTCTGCTTGAGTAAAACCAAAATGCTCTGCATAAGATTTGTCCATAATTGAAACAATACTAAGATTATTCAGCCCAGTAAAAATGGATTCCTTACTAATCCTGAGACAGCCTGTAACAACCGCAAATCCCAGCGTTTCATTTGTCTTTAATGCAGACTCAAACAGTGACCGGACAAGTGTTGCCATCCTGTCATAAAATCCATTAAAGTATGCATTTTCAAGCGGTACATCATACTCATCAATCAAAATAACTGTTTTACTTCCCGATACAGCACAAAGGCATTCAGATAAAAACTTGACAGCAGTAAGGTATTCCTCGGGGGCAGCCTTTCTGTTGGCAAACCTGTAATACTTTTCTTTGTCTTCCTCTGACTCCAGATTTTCCATCGCCACAAGATGCCTCTTATACTCTCTTGCCACTTCCTCTTTCAGACAGTAAAAAGCATCCGCGTAGCTTGCCTGTTTCATAGATTTCAAAGATAGCGTAATCACCGGGTACTTTCCCATCTCACCAGTATACTTTTCTCCGGCTTCCAGAATCTTCATTCCTTCAAATAAATAAGTTTGATCTGTCTCTGACTTTTCAAAAAAATAACGTACCATGCTCATATTCAGAGTTTTTCCAAAGCGCCTGGGTCTTGTAAATAAAGTAACCTCGCCTTTCAGATCAATCAAATCTTTTATAAAAAGAGTTTTATCCACATAATAATACCCTGTATCAATCAACTTTTTAAAGTCATCTACACCGATCGGCAGCGGTTTTCTGTCCATGAAAACGCCTCCCTTCCAAACAAGCAGTACTTGACATGAATTTGAATTCATTTTACTACGTTTGAAAGTAGGGCGCAAGATTCAGCTATTCAGCTGTTAATTCCTCCCTTATACAGTAAGATGCCGTATCAGTTGTAATCCCTCCGCCGCTGTGCTATGATCGAGAGCAGAGAATTACTCCACGAAAGGAAGCACACCATGAACACCATACTTCTTTTAGAAGATGATCAGAATTTAAACAGGGGCATTTCCTTAAAGCTCAGCAGAGAGGGCTACAACCTCCTCTCTGCTTTTACCGTCCGGGAAGCCCGGGAGCTTTTTGCCGGAGAGAATCCGGACATGATTATCAGTGATATTACCCTTCCGGATGGAAGCGGCCTGGACTTCTGTTCGGAAGTACGCAGGACGAGCAACGCATTCATCCTTTTTCTCACCGCACTGGATTCGGAGATTGATATGATAAATGGTTACGATATCGGGGCGGACGACTATATCACCAAACCGTTCAGTCTGATGGTTCTTGTATCCAAAGTCCATGCTTTCATGCGAAGAGCGGACACCGCACCGAAAAGCAGGATACGTTCCGGGGAAATCACCGTATCTTATTCGGAAATGAAAGCGTACCGGACGCCTGCGGCGGGAAACGTACTCACCGCGGAAAATCTCCTTTCCTTAAGTCCGAAAGAGCTGCAGCTTCTCGTATTCTTTATGGAGAATGCCCGCCAGGTTCTGAGCAGAGAACAGATTCTAGAGCATGTCTGGGATACGGACGGACAGTTTGTGGATGACGATACTGTGCCTGTCAACATCAGCCGTCTGAAAGGGAAGCTTGGCGGATCTTATATACAGAATGTAAGGGGGATCGGTTATATATGGACAGAAGAAAGCTTCAAAGAATAGGGCTGTGCGCCGGTATCCTGGCGATTACGCTGGCCCTTGGATTTTTCCTGCTTCATCTGACCTGGGGCATCGTATACCGGGAGGATGCCCGAAAGCTCGGGATACTCGCCGCAGAGTTTCCCGAAAATGAAGCTGCCATTACTGCCGTCTTTAACGGGAAAACAGCGGAATCGTCTTCTGATCCCGCCTTAAGCTCTCCTCAGGCGCTCTCAGAGGGCCTGCGTCTTTTTGACAAATATGGCTACACGCTAAATGACAGCATCCACTCCGGCCCCATCGGGACATACGCTCTCGCCGGAGCACTTATCGTTACCGGAACCGCCGCTGTCACGATCCTGTATCTGATCCGAAGCGCAGCCGAGTCAAAAGCCTCCCGCACAAAAATCGAGCGTCTGGAAGAAGAGCTGCAAAATTCCAGACGCCGCTTTGAGCTCACAGAGCGGATACTGCGCCAGGAAGAGCAGAATACAAAGTCTCTGGTCACAGATATTTCCCACCAGCTCAAAACACCTCTGGCATCTCTGAAAATGAGTTATGAGCTGGCGGATTCTCCTGATCTGACTTATGAGGAACAGAAGGAGTTTGCACAGAAAGAACGGGAGGAAGTATCAAAGCTGGAATCTCTCCTGGGTGTATTTTCCCAGCTTACGCGCCTGGAAACCGGCATGATCGAGCTCCATCCTGAAAATGCAAGCCTGAAAGAGACTCTCTCCCGGGCAGTTGGCAGTGTATATATGAAAGCATTTGAAAAGGGGATTGATCTTTCTGTGGAGGAATTCTCCGATGTTCTCATTCCTCATGATCCCCGCTGGACAGCCGAAGTTTTCTTAAATGTTCTGGACAACGCGGTAAAATATTCACCTTCCGGCAGTGCGGTCGTTATCCGTGTCACAGAACTTACAAGCTATATGATGATAGAAATTACCGATCAGGGCATCGGAGTCCCGTCCTCTGAGATTCAGAATATCTTCAAACGCTTCTACAGGGGAAACGCCCCGGAGGTCAAACACGCAGAAGGCTCCGGCGTGGGACTCTACCTTGCGCGCAGGATTCTGGAGCAGCAGGGCGGAACAATTTGTGTGAAACCGAATCCGGGCGGCGGGAGCTGCTTCGTCCTCACGCTGCCGAAATAGAGCAGAACAATTTCGAATTCTTACAATTCTGTTATCCTTTCTGTAAACCTCCTGTAACTGTGCCGGACTATACTGGCGTCAAAAGTAAAACGTAACAGGGAGGCTTGAAATCTGTCATGAAAAAGATACTTGAAACACAAAATCTGGTGAAATATTACGGTTCCCAAAACAATGTCGTAAAAGCGGTGGATCACACCAGCCTGCAGATCGAAGCAGGGAAATTCACTTCCATAGTAGGGCGCTCCGGCTCAGGGAAAAGTACGCTGCTCCATATGATGGGCGGGCTGGACCGCCCGGATTCCGGAAAAGTTCTGATCGAAGGAAAAGACATTTTCAGCTTAAAGGATGAAAAGCTGGCTGTATTCCGCAGGCGTAAGATCGGCTTTATCTTCCAGAGTTACAACCTGATCCCATCGCTTAATGTATGGGAAAACATTGTACTTCCCATCGGACTGGACGGCCGGAAGGTGGATCAGGACTTTGTCCGGGAGATCCTTGCCCGAATCGGTATGGAGGAGAAGATCCACGCTCTCCCCGGCACTCTTTCCGGCGGACAGCAGCAGAGAGTCGCCGTCGCCAGGGCGCTTGCGGCCCGGCCGGCGATTATACTGGCGGATGAGCCGACCGGGAATCTGGACTCTAAGACGGAGTTAGAAGTAATCAGCATGTTAAAGAGCTGTGTGTCGGAATACGGACAGACATTAGTCATGATCACGCACGATGAAACCATTGCCCAGATGGCGGACCGGATCATTGTGATTGAAGACGGTAAGGTGGTGAGATCATGAAAACAGTGACAAAAACCGCTTTTTCCAATTTCCGTCAAAACAGAAGCCGGAATGTGCTCTGCGGGATTGCCATTCTGCTGACCACGCTTCTGATCTTCCTGGTACTCAACATCGGCGCCAATATGTTCACCATCCAGTTCGCCGGTGTGAACGCCTATTATCCCACATATCACTGTATGTTCCGGCAGGTATCCCAGGAAAACGCAGATGCTCTCGCGGTTCATGACGACATCGAAACACTGGGACTCCGGGCAGACTTTGGACAGGTGACAGGCGCAGATATATGTTCAGATACGGGGGCATCTGCGGGTTCAGCCGCATCCGGCCACGTTTCTTCCGACGATGCAGATATTATGCTGATGTCCGTGGATCAGACAGGACTTGCTCTCAACAAGACGGAGCTGGAGCAGGGATCCTTTCCGGAAGAGGAGAAAGAAATTGCCGTCTATCGCTCCATGCTGGATGAGTTCGGAATAAGCGCCGATATCGGCGATGAGATTACGCTTTCCTTCCAGCTTTTTGAAGAAGGAGGACTGGGGTATGAGACACAGGATACGTTCCGCATCAGCGGATTCCTGACTAATTCAGATGCCGCGGCCTCATCGAACACCTTCGTGGTGCTGACCTCCATGGATTACATGAAGAAATGCATCCCGGCAGACCAGCGGGAATACCGGGTCATGTTCCGGCTTACGGACGCGAAAGGGAAAACTTCTGACGCCATCGAGGAACAGGCTCGTCAGATCGCCGCCGGATTCGGCATCAATGAAAATGATATCGTATTTAACAGCGAGTACCTTATGGCAAACTATGTGGATCCGGGACTCACAGCCGGCGTTGCCGCTATCATCCTTGTGATTATTTTCGCCGGAATCCTGACCATCTACAGCATCTACTATGTGTCCATGATCCCGAAAGTCCGGGAATACGGAAGGCTCAAGGCACTGGGTGCCTCAAAGAGGCAGATCCGCCAGATTGTATTCCGGGAAGGGCTGATTGCCGCAGCTGCCGCTCTGCCCGTGGGACTCCTTCTGGGTTCCGTCATATCCCGTCCGGTCATTCTCTCCATGTTCGGACTGTACGGCAGTGATTCGAATCTTGATCCATCGGCAAAAGCTTTTAACAGCCTTTGCGCGGATCTGGTTCAGAGCGGGCAGGTCTCTCTCTTCCACTGGTGGATCTATCTGCTGACCGTCGCCGCGGTTCTCGTCACTGTATATCTGGCACTGATCCGGCCCATGCGAATCGCGTCGAAGATCTCGCCTGTAGAGGCCATGCGCTATCAGGGGGAGAGCAGAAAGGGAAAGTCAAGAAAAGGATACCAGAATATGAATCTTTTCCGCCTGACGCTGGCCGGGCTCTCCCGGAATAAAAAACGCACCTTCCTCACCATCACCACACTGAGCGTAATCGGGATTCTCTTCATGACCGTGGCGACAGTGATCAGCTGCGCAGACCCAAAGGAACTGGCTCATGAAGATATTGATTCCGACTGCCGGATCACCATCGACAGCTGGGAAGGAGATAAAATGAATCCACAGCGTTCCTGGTCAGAGATCATGAAAAATAATCCTATGGATGAAGAATTCATGCAGCAGCTCTCCTCTGTTCCCGGCGTGGAAGATGTCCGTACCAGCACGTACCTTGCCGGGGAGCTTCCCGATCTGGATCCTGACGGAATCATCTCCGGAGCAGATGTCGCGGGAATTGATTCGTCCCGTGCCCGGGAGCTCGAAAGGACGATTATAGACGGAGATTTCACCTGGGAAGAGCTGCTCTCCGGCGATCAGATTGTGGCCAAATGGAGCTTTGCAGTCTTTTATCCCGAAGCAGAAGTCGGAGATCCCATACGCATCCGTTTCGATACGCCTGACGGTCCTGTAGAGAGAACATTTACCCTGGCGGGGATCTGCCGGTACTCCGAAGGTTTTTCCGGCAGCCTGTTTGTCCTGCCGCAGGAGGTCCTGGCACAGATCTGTCCGTACAATCTAACCGATACCTGCGATATTACAGTGGATCCCGCGCATAAGGATGCCGCATACGCCGGGATTCGGGAGCTGGCGGATTCCAGCGGGCTTTTCGTTCTGGACACATACGAAGAATTTCTTGACACATGGGAGGGTACAATGTCCTTTATCAGCTATGCGGGCTACGCCTTTCTCGTGATTCTCGGAGCAATCGGCATTATGAACCTGATCAACACTATGATCAACAGTATCTACACCCGCCGACACGAACTGGGCATGCTCCAGGCAATCGGCCTGTCGGAACGTCAGCTGCTTCGCATGATGCAGACAGAAGGGCTGTTCTATACCGTGTGCACGCTCATCCTCTCGCTGGGAATCGGAAGCCTGGCAGGCTTCGGCGCCTACCAGTACGCAAGCTCCACCGGGATGCTCAACATCACCGTTTTCCATTACCCGGCGCTTCAGGCTGTTCTTCTGGCTGCCGTTGTCCTTGCAGTTCAGCTGACACTTACGGGCGCAGTAACGGCGGGCTTTGGCAGGCTGAGCCTTATCGACCGCATCAGATACTCTGAATAAATCAAACAGGCGCGCCGCACTGAGGATTTTCTCCTGTGCGGCGCGCCTGCGATTTATTCCTTATTACGATTACATTTTCACTCTGCCATTGTATACAGCTGTATCTCTTTTTCTCCGCTTACTGAGATCGTCTCTCCGATCCCATACACTGCATTGCTGATCACGTATTCTCCATCGTTGATATATACTTCCACCAGATTCTGATCCACCAGCACTTCCAGGCGGTTTCCATCCTTTATCTCAGGAGTCTCAGAGACGAGGTGAGCCCCCTCAAAGGCAGGATACACGTTCGTGCGGTCTGTTATGATCCGTCCATTCTCCCTCTTGATGATGAATCCGCCGATCTCCGCAGTCTCCCCTTCTTCCAGGTCAAACACTGCCATATACCCTTCATCGGAAGCCTCAGATACATCACTGATCTTTCTGGAATTGGCATTTTTCAGATTCGGATGCATATGGAAGTAGATGTGATCTCCTTTTCTCTCAACTACTCTCGGTGAACAGAACATTCCGATCCATCCCTCTTTCGTCGGCCTGGGCATACGAATCCACGCCTCCATAACTCTTCTGCCTTCCGCGTCCGTCGTAGTCTGCGGCGCATAGAGATCCAGACCGTAATCCACGAACTGATATTCATCCGGTATCCTCATTTCACATGACGTTTCGTCAAACTCCACCGGAAAACATACGGACTGATTCTTTTCCTTTTCTCCATTCTTAAGAAGGCCCATCGGCGAAACTACAAGCACATATCCTTCCGCTGTCCTAAACAGATCCGGGCACTCCCACATCCATCCGTAGTCCGGGCCTTTCCAGGCCTTGTTCCGATAGGTCCAATTGTGAAGATCCTTACTCTGGTAGAACAGAACTTCCCCGTACTGCTCTCTTACTGTGCTTCCAAGGATCAGATACCAGCCGTCCTTTCCCCGCCAGATCTTCGGATCTCTCGTATGGGTCCGGTCTCCGATCTCCGGATCCGTAAGCGGCGGGATGATGACCTCTTTGCCATTCTGGTTGTCAAAGTGGTCCCCGTCCTCTGAAATGATCATTAGCTGAGCGGATTCAAACTGCTCATCCAGACAGGTATGGGGATCTTCCGGATTGACCACTTCATACCGCACACCTGTATAGACAAGGCAAAGCTTCCCGTCTTCCTCAATAGCGCTTCCGGAAAAGCATCCGTTCCTGTCTTCTCTCACAGAAGGATGCAGTGCGATCCCTCTGTGCTCCCATGTTACCAGATCCCGGCTTACCGCATGTCCCCAGTGCATGGTTCCCCACCGCGGTCCATATGGAAAATACTGATAAAACAGATGGTAGTATCCTTTGTAGTATATAAAGCCGTTCGGGTCGTTTACCCAGTTATCCGGCGCTTTTAAGTGTAGTCGCTGTCTCTTCATACTTCCTCCAGGTCTCATAGTTTTCTTAACAGTTCCTCCATTCAGGATGCCGCAAGGCTGAATTGCTGCTGCGCGTAATCTCTCCCGCAGCGGTCCGGACTACATTTCTGTATAGTTTACTCCGGTTTCTTTATCAAAGAAGTGCATCTTTGACGGCATGAACACGAAATTGATCCTGTCGCCGATCTGGCTGATCTCGTACTTGGAAACCCTTGCCACTGCCTGAGTTCCTCCGAAATTAAAATACAGGTTGTTCTCATTTCCCATGACTTCTGTATCTGTAATAACCGCATGCTGCTTATTCGCGCTGTTGATCTCCATATTCTGGGCGTCCATCTTGATGTCCTCGCCCCGGATTCCGAGAATCATCTCCCCCTGGCGTCCGTTCAGCTTTTTCAGCATTCCCTCTGACAGGGTCAGCGTGCTTCCATCCGTAAATCTTACTGTGTCTTTCTCCACTGTCACGTCAAAGAAATTCATCTGCGGAGATCCGATAAATCCGGCCACGAACTGATTCTTCGGATGGTCGTAAAGTTCCATGGGCTTTCCTACCTGCTGGATCACGCCCTCTTTCATAATGACAATGCGGTCCGCCATAGTCATGGCCTCCACCTGGTCATGGGTAACGTAAATCGTCGTCGCGCCGATCTGTCTGTGAAGTTTGCTGATCTCTGTCCTCATGCTGACACGGAGCTTCGCGTCCAGGTTGGAGAGCGGCTCGTCCATGAGGAACACTTTGGAGTTCTTTACAATGGCACGTCCCAGCGCAACTCTCTGACGCTGTCCGCCGGAGAGGTTCTTCGGCTTGCGGTACCGGTATTCTTCAAGGCCAAGTATCTTGATGGCCCAGTCTACTTTCTGCTTAATCTGATCTGCAGGCATCTTCATATTTTTCAGGCCGTACCCGATGTTCTTCTCCACGGTCATATGCGGATAGAGGGCGTAATTCTGAAATACCATAGCGATCCCTCTGTCTCTGGGCGCCACATCATTGACTTTCTTTCCGTCTATGTAGAGTTCTCCGCCTGTGATCTCTTCAAATCCCGCTATCATGCGCAGCGTTGTTGACTTGCCGCATCCGGAGGGGCCTACAAAGGCGATAAACTCTTTTTCTTCTATATTCAGATTAAAATTGTCCACTGTGTTTTTGTCTGAACCGGGATACATTTTACATACATTTTTAAATTCTATGAAACTCATCTTCTTATCCTTCCTTTGAACCTGTTGATGTTACGCCTTCCACAATCTGTTTCGAGAACAGTGAGTAGATGATAATAACCGGTATCGTAACAAGAGTGATTACCGCAAGTGTCTGTCCCATGGTCGTATTCTCATTGGATGTAATGGAGTTCAGACCGATCTGAGCTGTCAGAAGATCGCTGGATGTAAATACCAGTGACGGCCAGAGATAGTCGTTCCATACATTCAGGAATGTAAATACGCTGACAGTCGCAACCACTGTCTTTGACATCGGCAGAACCATGGTGAAGAAGTATTTCACCGGTCCGCAGAAATCAAGCTGAGCCGCTTCATATACATCATCCGGCAGGCTTACGAACACCTGGCGGAACAAGTAGATATTAAACGGGTTCACGATCAGCGGCAGAATATATCCGACAATCGTATTTAAAAGTCCTGCCTTCGCAATAATCAGAAAGTGAATCGTGATTACAGTCTCTGTCGGCACGATCAGCAGCATAATAATAATCATAAGCCACTGATCCCTGAACGGGAAGTTGATCTTTGCAAGAGCATACCCTGCAAGGCCGTTTACTATGATGCTCAGGACGATCAGGATCGCCGCGTAGAGAAGAGTATTTCCCATATATCTCAGGAAGCTTGTATTCGTTATAATTGATACATAATTTTCAAAGAAGTTTCCGTCCGGCGCCGGCGGGATAAATGCCGCGATGGAGTTCATATCCGCAGTGATCGCCGCGTCCGGTTTAAAGGAATTAGCCAGCATCCAGATCACCGGGAACAGGAAGAATACGGACAGAACCAGCAGCACAGCTACCAGAATCCAGTTAATTCGCCTTTGCTTTTTTGTGAACATGCTTTCTTCCCTCCCTGTCTTTTGTCAGTACGTTCTGGATGATTGTCAGAATCACCACGAATACTGTAAATACAATTGCCATTGTTGATGCAAGTCCCATCTCCCAGTTGACGGTGCCTGTCTCGTAAATATCGTACACGATTGTGTATGTAGAATGATCCGGGCCTCCGCCGGTCATTACCATTGGCTGAACCAGCATACGGAAGGCTCCGATGGTCACTGTGATAAACACGAAGACACACAGTGGCTTCAGCTCCGGAAGCGTGATGTCCTTAAACTTCTGCCAGCCGCTCGCATGATCCATCTCCGCCGCCTCGTACAGCGCGGGATTGATATTCTGCAGTCCTCCCAGGAATATGATCATCTGGTATCCGACACCCTGCCATACGCTCATAATAGCGATGGACGGCAGCGCCTGATCCGCGCTGTGGATAAAGGGCTGTGGGTCAATTCCAAAGTTTGCCAGCAGAGTATTTAAGATTCCCTCCGGGCTGTATATCTGCATCCACAGAGTGGATACAACGGCCAGGGACATAACCACCGGCACGAAAAACGCCACTTTGAAATATTTCTTACAGTGCGCCGCCTTGTTGATTGCCAGTGCCAGGAGCAGGGCCCCGCCGCACTGGAGCGGTACAATGATGATTACAAACTTAACCGTGTTTAAAAATGACTGGACGAACAGTTCGTCCTTGAAAATATTAATATAGTTTTCCAGTCCTACGAAATGCGTCAGTTCCGGATTCAGTGCGAAGTAATCCGTGAAGCTGAATCCCAGCGTCAGCAGCATCGGCAGGAATAAGAAGATGGTCAGCAGCACCAGCGCGGGACCGAAAAACGCCATTCCCATAATTGAATTCTTTTTCTTCATGCTTTATTCCCTCGTATAACGTTCCAGTTTTGCATCAATACGTTCCACAGCCTTGTCAAGCTCTTCGTTTACATCCTTCCCGCTTAAGGCTACACTCTCCAGCACCTCCTGGAAGCAGGTGCTCACCTGCGGATACACCGGAGTCTTCGGTCTCGGATGCCCGTAGTTGCTCAGCTGCTCGTACAAAGCGCTGTAATTCTCATCCGTCTGGAACACATCAATGTTCTCAAACGCCTCATATGTAGACGGGAAGTTCTTCGTCATCTCCCAGATCCGGATTCCGCTGTCCACGCCGCTCATCCACTTCACCAGCTCTGTCGCGCCCTCGATGTCTTTCGTCTCCGAGGAAGCCGCAAACGCCCACGAACCTGTAGGAGTATACGCTTCTCCCTCCCAATTGTCACTGACGATATAGGGAGCAACTCCCAGATTAATATCCGGATAACTGGTGTATACCGTGTTGACCTCCCACGCTCCGTCAAACTTGAAAGCTGCTCTCCCACTCTCAAAGAGATGGTCAATGGGGGCCTCTGACATATAACCATTCTCCACGATAGTCCGGAAATATTCCATAGCCGCCGCGGTCTGCTCTGAATTGAAGTAGCCGTCCACTGTAAGCCCGTCGTCACTGACCAGCTCGCCTCCTCCTGACCACACGAAAGGAGCGAAGTAATATATACTTGTCTCTCCCACAGGGAAGGTCATATCCAGAGGATAGCCGCCCATCTCATCCATCATCGGTTTGAGTTCCTCCAGCATGTCCAGGAACTCGGACCATGTCCACGGATCGTCCGCGTCCGGGATCTCTATTCCGGCTTCTTCTATGATATCTTTATTATAGTAAAACCCAACACTTGACTCCATCACACCCAGGGCATATAGCTCATCATTTACCGTACCCTGTTCTATGATTGACGGAAGATACTCACTTTCTTCTTCCTCTGTTAATTCTGCCAGCGGCTGTATGATCCCGTTGGCCGCATAGGCTGATACATTCGGCCCGTCCACAGTAAGCACATCCGGCAGGCCGCCCGCCATAACCGACGCATTTACTTTGTCTGAGTAACCGCCTCCACTGTCATTTCTCGGAACAAACTCAATATCCGCAAAGTACTTTCCGTCATAAGCCTCATTAAAAGTTTCCACCGATTCTCTGTACGCCTGGCCTTCCTCCGTATCCTCAATCGAGTGAACCCATATGGAAAGGTACTCCTCCCCCTCGTCGTATCCGGCGACCTCACCCGGCTTGGGATCCTTCTGCTGGCATCCTGTAACACAGGCAGCGGCAAGAACAATTCCCAGCAGGCACAGCAGTCGTTTTTTCATCCCGTCTCCTCCTTTTTATATTTGCATTACCGGTTAAGTAACCGGTTCCTTTACTAAAATAATACTCTGTACACCTCCCGGTGTCAACACGAAATTCCGGTTTCGGCATATGTCCTATTTTTAAGATACGATTTCTGTACACATTTCACAAAACCGGTTTCATAACCGGTTACTTTATTGATTATCCAGCCTTCTTTCTGATATACTATAGCTGTCGAAATGTATAAATGCAGTCTGCGTTTATGGATAAGGAGCACAGATACTATGAAGTCAAAGAAAGTCACATTTGCGGATATTGCGTCATATACCGGTTTTTCAAAAACAACCATATCCCGGTACTTCAACAATCCGGATTCTCTTACTCTCGAGAACCAGCAGAAGATCGCCGACGCGCTGGTAAAGCTTGACTATAAGGAAAATAAAGTGGGGCGCATCCTTGCCAGCGGGAAAACCGAGTTTGTCGGAATCATTATTCCAAATCTATATATGCACTATTATTCAGAAATGCTCAATCAGATTCTGGCCACATATGAGACATACGGATACAAGTTTCTCGTCTTTGCCGGCAATGCGAAAGCTGACATTGAACGGAAATATATTGAAGAACTGCTCGCCTATAACATCGAAGGAATGATCGTTCTCAGTCCTACCATTCCTTCAAAGGAGCTTGCCTCTTATAACGTCCCCATCGTAGGAATCGAACGGGAGGACCAGTATATCTCCAGTGTCAATACGGACAACTATATGGGCGGAGTACAGGCGGCCAGCCTATTAAGGAAGAGCAGCTGCGATATCCTCATTCATGTAAACGGAAAAATCCAGGATACCTCACCGGCCTTTGGACGTATCCGCGGCTTTGTGGATATCTGCGAAGAATACCAGCTTCCCTATGAGCTGATTCTGACCGATATCGGAAACACGTTTGACGAAAACAGAGCCGGAATCCTCCAGCTGGAAGAACGGCTGGAGAAAAAATATCCAGACAAAAAGAAGGGGATCTTCATGCCCAATGATACCCATGCCAATGTACTTCTCAACATCCTGTTCCAGAAATATGGAAAACTTCCTGATACCTACCAGATCATAGGGTTTGATAACTCGCCCATCTCCAGAGAGGCTGTCATCCCTACAAGCACTGTAGGCCAGCAGATCTCCGTAATCGCAAATGAAGCCATGAAGCTCCTTTCCGCCCAGATGGAAGAGCGCAAGAAACGGCGCCCGGAGCCACTGAAAGAACCGATACATAAGGTCATCGCTCCGATTCTGATCCGGAGAGATACAACCGCGTGAAAACACATATCAGTATAAACTGATTCCAAGTCAATAAGGGCCGGGATTCCTAACAAATCCCGGCCCTGCTTTCTTTCCAGCTATTCTTCCACTCCTGAAAGCGTTCTTATCTTTTCGTAAGTGAAATGATTAAATACAGCAATGGTTCTCCCCACGCCGACCATGGCGAGAATCGTCCCTGCGCCCACTCCCTCGAGATGACCAGCGAAAGTGAAGCTTAATATAATTGTTATCGTAATATTCGTCAGATCAAAACAGTTCTTCGTAAATCCCACGCTCTTATGCATGGTGTCAGCAATAGCCTGGACGATTCCATCGCCCGGATTAGGAACAATTCTCATGTTCAGAGACATGGCGGCTCCGATCCCTGTAAGAATAATGGCAATGATCAGAAAGATCACTCGCACTGCCATCTCCCCTGCCGTGCTCTTCCCATCAGAATACAGCTCCGGAATCACAGCGGAAAATACATTCAGAAAACGGGTAAACACAATACTGAGCGGGATCTGCAGAAAATCCATCAGAAAAATCAGTTTCAGATCCTTCCTGCCCGCATTTTTCAGAGCTCCTCCATCCTCTTTTGAGTAACGTCTCTCCCGGATCAGGTGCAGAACCATCTCAATGACCACAAAAACACTGTACAGCGCCAGCGTCATATTGCCGAAATTGTGGTCAAAGATAACGGAAATACTGTACGCCACAGAGATAATCGGGGAAACGCCCAGCCCGGTCTTTGTATTCAGCGTCAGTCCCAGTGCCAGAACCAGAAGCCCGATGGCATAAAATAAAATGCGGTACAATATCGTTTTCCTCATCGCACAGGTCATTCTCCCAGGAAATATCTTCCATATGCATCCGCTGCTTTGATCGCGGCGCACACTGTCTGAGGAGTCACCTCAAATGGCATATTGTGGAGCGTGTCGCTTTCCGCGCATGCAGCCTCCGCCACCGCCATCAGCTTCTCATCTGTCACCTCTGTAATGCCCAGCTCTTTGAGCGTAACCGGAAGCCCCAGTTCGATACACCAGTCAATGATATCCTCCAGCTCCTCCGCCGGAATATTCTCAAGAACAAGCTGAGTGATCGTTCCGAACGCAACCTTCTCCCCGTGGTACATGTGATGGCATTCCTCCAGCACGGTAAATCCATTGTGGATCGCATGCGCTCCGGCCAGTCCGCCGCTCTCGAAACCGATTCCGCTTAAGAGTGTATTTGCCTCTATAATCTTCTCTACCGCCGGAGTGCACGCTCCTGCTTCAAGAGCCAGTTTTGCCTTCACACCCTCATCCATCAGCGTGTCAAAGCAGAGCTTTGCCAGAGCCATAGCCGCAGAGGTCACTTTGCCCCCGGCACATGTCACTGCCCCGCTTCTCTGGCAGGCACGGGCTTCAAAATATGTAGCCAGAGCGTCTCCCATACCTGATACGGTAAGACGCACCGGAGATTTCGCAATAATCTCAGTATCCATAAGAACCATGTTCGGATTTGCAGGAAGGAACAGATATTCCTCAAACACACCCGCATCTGTATAAATTACAGACAGAGCGCTGCACGGCGCGTCTGTGGACGCGATCGTCGGACACACCAGAACCGGGACAGACCTGTAGTATGCCACAGCCTTTGCCGTATCCAGAATCTTGCCTCCTCCGACGCCGATCACCATATCGCAGCCTTCTTTGTCCATAACCGCGGTCAGACGGTTGATTTCCGTCTTGCTGCACTCCCCGTTAAAATAATCAAATACAATTTCCGCGCTGCTGTTCTTAAACCCTTCTTCTACAACAGCTCCACATCTTCTGTAACCGGACTCTGTGATAAGAACCAGAGCCTTCTTCCCATATTTCTCTGCGTATTCACCCAGTTTTTTTAATTCGCCGGCGCCCTGTACATACTTGGACGGGCTGATCAGAATGTTTGCCATAGCAGTATCCTCCTGTCTGTATTTTAGTCTTCTCTTATCCGCGGCAGCCTTTCGCTGACGCTGCTGATATTGTTATTTTTATAACAATACATACGTATTTTAACTCCTGTCCGCAGCCATGTCAAATGATTTGGCAGCTATAAAGGCACTGACTCCCGATTTGAAAAGCCCAGAAAACAGCCCTATTTCTAGAAAGATTCTACGGGGAAGGAGGACGGCTCCGCAGAATACGTTTTTGAAATAATCTCTGTTTTCGGACGTTTTGCCAAAGAACGTTAGTGAACTTTATATCTGTTGAATTATAGCTGCTCTTTCAGTTCTTTTATCAGCAGTTCTGCTATCGGCGTAAACACCTGATATTTCTTCCATATGACGAACATCCTGGTTTCCAGCGGCGGATCCAGCGGGCGGAAGCACAGTTCGCTGTCTGCCCCGGTATCTACAAGCCGGTCGAATGTAAGCATATACCCCAGTCCCTCTTTTACAAACACGGAACCGTTGTACGCCAGATTCACCGTTCCGGACAGATTCAGCATATCTGCCCTTTCCCCGCACCACCTGGCAATATCGAATTTCATTCCTTGGGCAGAACATATCAGATCAAGTCCGGACAGATCTTCCACATTGATTCTGTCCTTTTCTGACAGTGGATCTTCCTTTCGCATAACCATCCCCCAGGTATCCGTTTCTGGTATCTCCAGATAGTTATATTTAGAAAGGTTTGGCGGCTCGACAATTACCGCGAAGTCGATCAGTCCCCTGTCCAGCCGTTCCGCCACCTGCTCTGTATTCCCGCTGGTCAGGTGATACCGGAACATAGGGTATCTCTCTTTAAATGTCTTTATTGCCCGGGCCAGATATTTGATCTGACAGGATTCAGCGCATCCGATATGAACCTCACCGCCGGTGATGTCATCCAGCGCTTTGAATTCATCGGCGGTTTTATCCACCATATCCAGAATGTCCTCCGCGCGCTTCCTTAGAAGCATCCCCTCGTCTGTCAGAGTAATTCCGGCGCTGTTCCTGACAAAAAGTTTCTTTCCCAGTTCCTGTTCCAGCTCCTTCATCTGTTTAGATAACGTGGGCTGGGAGACATGCAGCGTCTCCGCGGCCCGTGACATATTTCCCTCTCTGGCAATTTCCAGAAAATATCGTAAAACCCGTATCTCCATTCTCTTCATTTCCTTTCATTCGGATATATACTGATGCTGTCCGATTATACAGGCATCCTTTCACTGCTCCCGCTTAATTATAAAAGTATCTGGCATTTCCCAGCGTCGGTGCCGGCCCTTGCACGCCGGCGGCTATAGTAAGTATAACACCGGAATTATGGTATGAAAAGATATATTATTCTATTTTAGAATAATATATTATGAATTATAAATATTAGACATATCGCCTTTCGAGGGCTATAGTAAAGGCACAGGAGGTACAGAGAAATGGCAGAGGCATCCGATACACTTGGTATCATCTATCAGAACTTAAAAGACGCCGGCTGCGATGAAAAGATTACTGACAGCTGCATGGCTCTTGCTGAGGAAGGGAATTACAGCGGACTGCTCCCCATTCTTTCCGGTTATCGGAAAACGCTTCTTCACACCGTGCGTCTTGGCCAGAAACAGATTGACTGTCTTGATTATCTGATTTACAGAATTCAGAAAGAAAAATTTTAAGGAGGAACCATCTATGAACATGAATTTTGATTTTAACAATCCCACAAGAATCTTATTCGGCACCGGAAAGTTAAATGAGCTGGGCAGCCAGCCCATACCCGGAAAAAAAGCTCTGCTGCTGATGTCCAACGGCAGATCCGCTAAAGTAAGCGGCGCATATGACCGCACAGTGGAGCAGCTCCACAGGGCAGGTGTGGACATAGCCGAATTTGCCAAAGTTATGGAAAACCCGGTGAAAGAAATGATAATGGAAGGCGCGGCGTTTGCGCGGGAGAATGGCTGTGACTTCATTGTCGCTCTCGGAGGAGGCGCTGTTCTTGACTCTGCTGTGGCAGTTGCCGCAATGGCCACCAATCCCGGCGATCTCTGGGACTATGTTAATGGAGGCACAGGGAAAGGACATCCGCTTGTCAATCCCGGTCTTCCCATCGTCACCATCACTCTCACGGCAGGAACCGGATCTGAGGTCAACTGCTGGGGCGTCATCTCCAATCTGGAGACAAAAGAAAAGATCGGTTTTGGCGATCCTTCTCTCGTTCCGGGACTTGCCATCGTTGACCCGGAACTGATGAAAACTGTTCCTTCCAAATATACTGCTTACCAGGGATTTGACGCTCTGTTCCACAACACAGAGGTAATGATGTCGAATGGCGTAAATATTTTGAGCGAAGCCATCGCGCTTTCCGCCATTGAAAATATTGCCAAATATCTGCCCCGGGCGGTCAGAGACGGAAATGACATTGAGGCAAGGGAGCATGTTGCCTACGGCAGCACAATGGCCGGCATCACCATGCAGCTTACAAGCACAACCGCTCAGCACTCCATGGAGCACGCCATGAGCGCTTACCACCATGATCTGCCCCACGGTGCGGGACTGATCATGATTTCCAAAGCATTTGCAGAGTTCTTTATCGAAAAGCACGCCTGCGACAGCCAGTTTATCAAGATGGCACGGGCGATGGGAATAAAAGACGCAGATAAACCGGAAGACTTCATTACCGCTCTCGTCAAGCTCCAGGAAGAATGCGGCACAGCTGATCTGAAAATGAGCGACTATGGAATCACTGACACAGAATTTATGACTCTGGCAGTCAATGCCCGGGAGACAATGGGCGGCCTGTTCCTTGCAAATCCCTGCCCCATGTCCGATGAAGAGTGCGCGGGGATCTTTAAGAAATCTTACCGCTAAGGATAATTTCCGCACACAAAAACAGCGCTGACATCTTAAGAAATATGATGTCAGCGCTGTTTTTTATGATGCTCCCGGATCAGCTCTTCAACAGCTCCATCAGCATGCTCCTCACATTCCCGGCGTCAGCCTTTCCTTTCAGCGCTCTCATGCTCTGTCCCATCAGCGCCCCGAAGGCTTTCTCTTTTCCGCCTTTATAATCTGCCACAGCCTGGGGATTATCCGCGATCACCTTCTCTACAGCTTCACGGATCGCGCTCTCGTCATTTACTGTCTTAAGACCGTTTTCTTCCACATATTTCTCCGGATCAACATCCTCAGTAAAAATATGCTCGAAGACTTTCTTTGCCACAGACGCGCTGATTGTCCCGGCTTCTGTCATATCGATCAGCTTAGCCAGATGCTCCGGGGAAAATGCCAGTTCTTCCGGCTCCATGCCCCTCTCTTTCATCAGGCGGAACATCTCTCCGATGAACCAGTTCGCAGCTTTCTTCGGCTTGCCGCAAAGCGCCGCAGTCTTTTCAAAGAGCTCCGCGGTCTTTCTTGACTCTGTGATCAGCCCGGCGTCATAAGCCGGAATGTCGAACTCACTCTCGTACCGTTTCAGCTTCTCATCCCTCAGTTCTGGCTGGCGCGACCTGATCTTGCCGATCCACTCGTCATCGATCACAATAGGAACCAGATCCGGCTCCGGGAAGTAGCGGTAATCCTGGGCGTCTTCCTTGGAACGCATAGCGTAAGAGCTTTCTTTATTATCGTCCCAGCGCCTTGTCTCCTGTATCACATCTTTTCCTTCTTCCAGCAGTTCGATCTGGCGCTGACGCTCTCCTTCTATAGCATGCGCAATCGCCTTGAACGAGTTCAGGTTTTTCATCTCTGTCCTTGTCCCGAACTTTTCTGATCCCACTTCCCTCACGGACAGGTTCACATCAGCACGCATGGACCCTTCCTGAAGCTTACAGTCAGATACGCCCAGATACTGAGCTGTCATCCTTAGCTTCTCCAGATAAGCGATCACCTCATCGGCGGAACGCATATCCGGCTCGGATACAATCTCCACCAGTGGAACACCACTTCGGTTATAGTCTACCAGAGAGGTATCGTCCCACTCGTCATGGACGAGTTTTCCGGCGTCCTCCTCCATATGCATCTCATGGATACGTACTTTCTTCTTTCCTGACGGCGTCTCAATCTCCAGATAACCATTTCTCGCAATGGGAAGATAGAGCTGGGATATCTGATAGTTCTGGGGATTGTCCGGGTAGAAATAATTCTTCCGATCGAACTTGCAGACCCGGGTAATCTCACAGTTTGCCGCCAGTCCCAGCGCCATGGCGTATTCCACCACCTGTTTGTTCAGCACAGGGAGAGAGCCCGGCATTCCGGTGCAGACCGGACAGGTATGAGTGTTCGGCGCGCTTCCGAATTCTGTGCTGCACCCGCAGAAGATCTTCGTCT
Source organism: uncultured Mediterraneibacter sp. (assembly GCA_944384505.1). Taxonomy (GTDB): domain Bacteria; phylum Bacillota; class Clostridia; order Lachnospirales; family Lachnospiraceae; genus Mediterraneibacter. The sequence goes on along the minus strand of CALWTQ010000003.1, from coordinate 52,965 downwards.
TTGTCGCAAGCTCAATATGCACTTCCAGTCCAATGACCGTCTCATACTGTTTTCCCATAATCAGCGCACCTCCTTTTCTGACGCTTTGACTTCTGCCATCTTCTCATGGGCTTTTCCCGTGGCGCACTCATAAGTGTATGCCGCGCGGATCAGTGTCTTTTCCGCAAATGCACTGCCAATGAGCTGCATTCCTACAGGAAGGCCTTTTTTGTCTCTTCCGACCGGAACGCTGATTCCTGGAAGTCCTGCCAGATTTACTGATATTGTATAAATGTCTCCCAGATACATCTTAATAGGATCGCTCAGGCTGGTGCCAAGCTCCGGCGCTGTGGTCGGCGCTGCAGGCCCGAGTATTACGTCATATTTTTCAAAAGCTTTGTCAAATTCCTGTTTGATCAACGCTTTTGTTCGAAGCGCTTTCAGATAGTAAGCGTCATAATATCCCGAGCTTAAAACGAAAGAGCCCAGCATGATTCTTCTCTTTACTTCCGCGCCAAATCCTTCTGACCTTGTCTTCTTGTACATGTTGTGAAGCCCCTCATACTCCGCCGCACGGTATCCGTACTTCACGCCGTCGAACCGCTCCAGGTTAGAGCTGGCCTCTGCCGACGCGATGGTATAGTATGCCGGGATGGCGTATTTCACAAGGCCAAGGTCAAACAGTTCTACGACAGCACCTCTTTTCTCCAGGACTTTTGCCGCAGCCAGAACCGCTTCCTTCACTTCCGGATCCAGTCCGTCTCCAAGATAATCTCTGGGAATTCCAATCTTTAATCCCTGCACGTCATCCTTCAGAGCAGAGGTGAAGTCATAGTCCTCTCTCTCAACGGATGTGCTGTCTTTCGGGTCATGTGATGCAATTACTTCAAGAAATGCCGCGCAGTCGGATACATCCTTTGTAATGGGCCCGATCTGATCCAGAGATGAGCCATAAGCCACAAGCCCATATCTGGAGACCGTTCCGTAAGTCGGTTTCATTCCCACAACGCCGCAGTAGGAGCTGGGCTGCCGGATCGATCCGCCTGTGTCGGAACCAAGGGCGCCAAAGCATTCTCCGGCTGCCACAGCCGCGCAGGAACCGCCCGATGAACCGCCTGGCACATGAGCTGTGTTGTGGGGGTTCTTCGTAGGACCGTACCAGGAAGTCTCCGTAGTGCTTCCCATGGCAAACTCATCCATGTTCGTCTTTCCGAGAATTACCATTCCTGCTTTTTTCAGGTTTTCCACCGCCTCTGCCGTATAAGTCGGTTTAAAGTTCGAGAGAATCTTTGAACTGCATGTAGTCAGCTGTCCCTTTATACACATGTTATCCTTCACCGCCACAGGCACTCCCGCCAGAGGGCCTGTCAGTTCTCCCGCGTCTATCTTCTTCTGGATCTCCTCTGCCTGAGCATACGCCCCTTCCTCATCCAGTGTTACATAACTGTTGATCATTGGTTCTGCGGCTTTCGCCTGTTCAAGCGCCGCCTGAACCGCTTCTTTTACAGTGACTTCTCCAGCCCGTATCTTCGCTCCAAGCTCGAGAGCCGTAAGTTCTGTTATCTTCATCATCCTGCCGCCTTTCCTTATCCGATGGTCTTCGGTACTTCAAAACTGTCTTCCTTCCGCTGAGGCGCATTCGCAAGCGTCTCCTCCCTGCCGTCTCCGTTTGTCACTACATCCTCCCTGAATACATTATTTACGGGAAACACATGAGACATAGGCTCGACACCTGTTGTATCCAGTTCATTTAAAGTATCTATATAATCCAGCATCTTCTCCATATCAGTTCTGGCGGCCTCCCTTTCTTCACCGGAGAGTTCCAGTTTCGCCAGGATGCCTACATAGTCCAACGTCTCGTCTGATATCTTATTTGCCATCTTTTTTTCCTCCTGCTCGCTCTGTCTGATTTCACTCTTCCTTAAGGCTCCAGTCTGCTCATATCTCTCGGGAACAGTGTGGTTTCCCGGACATTGTCATCTCCGGTCAGCTTCATAGTCAGACGCTCCAGCCCGATTCCCAGTCCGCCGTGGGGCGGCATTCCGTACTTGAAAGCGCTTAAATACTGTTCCATGCCTTCATCCGTCATGCCCCTCTTCTCCATCTTTTCGAGCAGTTCATTATAATCGTGGATTCTCTGTCCGCCCGTGGTGATCTCCATCCCACGGAAAAGCAGGTCAAAGCTCAGTGTATATGTGGGATCCGCCGGATCATCCATCGCATAAAACGGGCGCTTTCTGGACGGATAATGCGTGACAAACACAAAGTCCGCATCCCATTTCTCTTTGGCATATCTGCTGATCAGTACCTCTTCTTCCGGCTCCAGGTCATAAGGGCTTCTGATCTTCCGTCCGTACTCCTCTGACACCAGACGCTTGATCTCATCAAAACGCACAGCCGGGATATCTTCCGTCTTCGGGATCTCAATCCCAAGCATCTTAATCTCCTGCGCGTACTCTCTTTCAAGAAGAGCCATCGCATACTGCAGATACCCCGTCTCCATTGCCATAATGTCCTCAAATCCATCGATATATCCCATCTCGAAGTCAAGGCTCGTATATTCATTCAGGTGGCGCTTCGTGTTATGCTTCTCCGCGCGGAATACCGGAGCAGTCTCAAACACTCTGTCGAACACTCCCACCATCATCTGCTTATAGAACTGCGGGCTCTGCTGCAGGACCGCCGGCCTGTGGAAATACTCCAGACGGAACAGGTTCGCTCCGCCCTCCGCGCTCTTCGCGCCTATCTTCGGTGTGTGTATCTCTGTAAATCCTTCTCCGTACAGGAAATCCCTGAATCCTCTCACAAGACCTTCCTGAATACGGAATCTCGCCCGTTCCCGGAGGTTTCTAAGAGAAATGGGACGGTAGTTTAATTTTGCTTCCAGAGATGTGTTCAGCTTCCATTTGGCAATGGGCAGCGGCATGGGCGCGGCCGGTTCGCTTAAGATCCGGATGTCCTGCAGATGGATCTCAATTCCGTGAGGTGCCTTCTCCGATTCAGCGACTGTGCCGGTAACTTCCACGCAGGCTGCCTCTTTGATATCCTTTATATCAAAACCGGACACGCCCTTCTCGTAGACGCACTGCACAAGGCCGCCTCTTTTTCTGAGAATCAGAAACGCAACATTTCCCATATCCCGGATCGTGTGTACGGCTCCTTTGACCTTCACAGCCTGCCCTTTTGCCTCTTCTGTAAGCAGTTCTTCAAGTTCCAGTGTTTCTGTCTTTTTTACTCCTTTTACCAGTTCCATTTTTCATTCTCCTTTCAGATGCTGTGCCGTATCCCGGAGAATAGAAAAGTCCCGGGATACTAAAGTATCCCGGGACGGAAATTATCAAGATAAAATCCGCGGTACCACCCGCATTGAACCCATACACTTAACATTCGGCCTGCGTCCTTCCTCCGTGCTAAGGAAGTTCTTGCTCCCCTTCTGTGCCAAGGAAGTTCTTGCTCCCTTCTGTGCCAAGGAGGTTCTTGCTCCCTAGGCTCGAAAATACCTCGCCATGTTCCCAAGAACAACTCCTGCTCACTAAGCTCGAAAGAACCTCGCTAAGTGATCAGGGTTCCACTCTTTGCAGATAACGGCTGCTTTTCCGTGCTGCCCTACTTAGGTTCAGACAGCCAGCTCCCAAGTGTTCCCTTCGTCTCCTCCGCTGTCCGGCGCTCTCAGTCGGTGACGCCTGCTTCCTGTCAGTTTCTGAAAACGAGAGTCTTGTTCATCGCCTTTTTCTATTTCAACACTTTAACCTGTTAAAATATGTTTTCAATAATAGCACCGAAAAAAATGAATTGCAAGAAAATCCCGCCGCAGGATTGTATTTTTTTTAATACAAAGCGGCCGTAAATTGTAACTAACCGTCAGGGATGATGCGCCTGAACTGCTGCTTTCCTCCATCTGATATACCGCTCCCGGTCCAGCGGCCTGGAATAATAGTACCCCTGCCCGAGAAAACACTGGTGCCGCAGAAGGAACTGGATCTGTTCTCTTGTCTCCACCCCTTCCGCCACGACTTCCAGCCCCAAACGTGAAGCCATCGTAATCGTAGAATCAAGTATGATATCCGTCCTCGGGTCACCGATCCTGCTTACAAAGTGCCTGTCCAGCTTCAGAATATCAAAATGACTCTCCTGTAAAAGCCGCAAAGCAGATCCGCCCATCCCATAATCATCCATGGCGATCCGGAAACCACGTTCCTGCATGCAGTCAGCAAACTCTGTCATGACCTTATTGCCTGCATATTTTTCCGCGGTTTCTGTAATCTCAAAAGAGACCTCTTCCATCTGTACGCCGTATTTTTCTATTATTTCTTTAAAATGCTCCGCCTTCCCGGCTCTGTTCGCATGCAGCCTGGAAAGATTCACCGCCACCGGGCCAAAAGAAATCTGCCGCTGTTTCGTCTCCCTGATATCCTGGCACACAATCCGCAGCACCTCCTCATCCAGCCGCTCTATGATTCCCAGCCGCTCGAGAACCGGCACAAAACAGGCAGGTTCCATGAATCCTCCGTCCTCCCGCTTCCACCTCACCAGAGCCTCAGCGCCCCGGGGGCTTCCGGTTCTCATATCCACCTGCGGCTGATACCAGACGCAGATATTTCTCTTCTTTAGCGCATTAAAAAATCTGAGTTCTATATCAAAAAAATCAGCCATCCCTGTTCCGCCTCCGAATCCGCCTTTATGAGCGCGGATGCTTCTTGGATTAGGATGCGTGAAAACCGCATTTTTTATACCTTTTCATACCATAAAAAGAGCCTCCGGCTTTTAGGCAGCGTCCCATAAGGAAGTAAAAAGAATTTTGGTCGGAACCGGCGTGTCAGGTCACGCCGGTTCCGATTCGTTTAGGGACTCCCTTCCAATTTCCAAGGGGATGCGGATTTGCCCCACATAGGTGAAGTACAGGTCGATTCGCACCTGCTTTCTTCCATTCTCCCTTACCGGGCTGTGTACTACAATCCTGCTCACAAGTTCATTGAGAATGGCGGCGTCGAGTTCCGAAATATCCAGGTACTTGTCCACCAGCTTCAGAAACTCGTTCACATCGGAAACCTGACCGGCCTGTGCCTCGATTTCCCGTTCCAGTACAGAGGCAAGCTGCTCAATCTCTGCCTGCTCCTTCTCGTATTGACAGGATAATTTTAAGTATCGGCTGTCAGACAGCTTACCCAGCACATTGTCCTCATAGATGTGCTGGATAATCCGGTCTAAATCCTCCATCCGCTTTTTCGCCCCGGAGAGGGCTTTCTGCTTTTCCGCCAGTTCTGCCTTGCGGCTTTCCTCGTCCTGCGCCAGCATTTCCAGCTTGAAATCCTTCCGGAACATACGGACATAACTCAATGTCTGCCGTATGGTTTCCAGCACAATCCGGTAAAGCACCTGTTCCCGGATATAGTGGATTTTGCAGGAGCCGGTGTTGCTCTTGTAGTTGGAGCAGACGAAATGATTCTGGCTGTCGTCCTTGTAGGTGTTGCAGGTGCAGAAGTACAGCTTGGCCCCGCAGTCGGCGCAGTAGAGCAGGCCGGAGAAAATGCTGGTCCTTCCTGTTTTTGTCGGCCTGCGTTTGTTCTTCCGCAGTTCCTGTACCCGTTCCCACTGTCCCTTCTCAATGATGGCGGGCTGGGTGTCCTCAAAAATGCGCTGGTTCTCAACCGGGTTTTCCATCCGCTTTTTGAATTTCAGGGACTTGGTATAGGTCTTGAAGTTCACGGTACAGCCCGTGTACTCCCGCCGCTCCAAAATTCTAAGCACGGCGTTGGTATTCCAGCGGTATAGGTTTTCCGGCATGGCCCAGTCTTTCTGCTTCGCATGATAGGCGGTGACGGTCAGTACCCTGTCGGCTGTGAGGATTTTTGCAATCTGCATGGGGCCTTTCCCCGCAATGCAGAGGTTAAAGATACGCTGTACCACCTTTGCCGCTTCTTCGTCCACGATCCATTTCTTTTTGTCCTGCGGGTCTTTTATGTAGCCATAGGGCGGATTGCTGGCGATATGCTCCCCGGCTTCGCCCCGCATCTTTACCACTGCCCGGATTTTCTTGCTGGTATCCTTGGCGTAGTAGTCGTTGAATACATTTTTGAACACCGCAAAATCATTTTCCCCTTTGGCACTGTCCACATCATCGTTGATGGCGATAAAGCGAACGTCATAAGCGGGAAAGATAAAATCCTGCAGTCGCCCCATGTAGGAATACTCCCTGCCCAGCCGGGACAGGTCTTTGACAATCACAGCGGATACGCTGTAATCCTCCACATATCGCATCATTTCCTGAAATCCTGGCCTTTGAAAGCTGGTCCCTGAGAAGCCATCATCTACAAAGAACCGGGTGTTTCGGAATCCATGGTCGGCGGCGTACTTGCTCAGCAGGGCTTTCTGGTTGGTAATAGAATTACTTTCCCCGTCCAGGGCGTCGTCCTGGCTCAAGCGGCAGTATAAAGCGGTGATCTTGTCTGGCTGCTGGTTCATTTGCTTCTCCTTTCTGTTCAGGCAGCCAAGTAAACGGTTTCCCTTATTATAACGCTTCGGTTGGCTTTTTGCAGCTATCTTTCCGATTCTTTCTCTTTCAAATCTTTTTCCATCAGCCGCTTGAGTTTCTTCACGATCCCTTCCGAGCCCTTTTCCACAAAGTGGGGAATGACTGTGTAGACGGTATTCCCCTCAAAGAAAGGATAGCTGCTGCCGCCAAGGTCAAAGTAAAACGCCCCATCCTTGAAGTGCTTTTCCATCCGTTCCCCTACTGCGGGGTCAAAGTCTTTCAGCAGCTCATACAGCTTTTGCTCATCAATCATTGGCGCACCTCCTTTCGCCAGCCGGCAGATTCAGGGTAATCACAGCAGGCCTGCCGAGGCCCTGTTTCCGACGGAAGATCAGGCCGCAGGATTCCAGTTCGTGAAACGCCCGTGTTGCCACCTGCCTGCTTCGGCGAAGTTTCGCTTTGGCGTCCTCCACAGTGAAGTACAGGCGGATAGTTCCATCCGCTTCGATATAGCCTTTCTTCCTGGAAATCCCCGCCCGGTCCAAAAGCAGGGCGTACAGCACCTTGGCGTCATTGGATAAGTCCATAGAGATAAGGAAACGGGGGAAAATGATGTAAGACGAAATATCGGTATCTGTCTTGTATGGAATATATCGCATAAATTCTCCTTCCTATCCATCCATCGCTATGATAGATAGATTGATATTGACTATTTTGTATTTAACTATTTTCTTATTAACTACTGTCTAAATCCGGGCTGTCAGAGAGGCAGGAAAGCCACGGACCGAAAGACAGGATATGGACGCTCCAGAGCGTCAGCTTTGCCATGTTCTGAAAAACCAATCCTGGATATTCCCGTTTAAGCGGACAAAATGAAGCGGGAACCTATATGTACTCAGACCACTGCCTGTCCGGGGAAATCCCGTTTAGGTAAGGAGCCTGTTCGGAAAATTAGAAGCCCGTTTTGGTGGGTGTAAGGGATTTATCCCTCTATCCCGTTGACCGGCGCTTGCAAAGCCCGCAGAATCAAGCCTTTTTCGTCTCTAATTGTCCGCAGGCAGCCCGCCTTTTCCGGTCACTGGCTGTTTTCTGCCTGCGGTGAACGATGGCGGCACAGGACTTACAGTATTTTGCCCGGTTGGAGCCGGGAAAAAAGGGTTGGCCGCAGACAGCACACCGTTTTTGCTCTTTCCGATAAAGCAAAGCAGTCGCCAAAGGTTCATCCAAAGGCAGGACAGCGGCACGGAACCAGTTGCACAGCAGAGAGTAGGAAATGCTTTGTACACACACGCATTCTTCTCCATCGTCAAGGGCAAGGCAGTTCCCATTCTCATAGTTGCAGCACTGATGGACCAGTTTTCTTGCCCGGCGATACTGGGAATAGGTCATGATAGGGATTTTTACGGGGGTTCAGCAGAAAAATTTAAAAATACCTCTCTATTAGTCGTGACATTTTTAAGGATATTTTTGTAGGTGTTTTCGCCAAAAATACCATCATGGCCGTTTTAGGCCATGATGGCATTCCTCAGATTTCAAATTTATAGCCGATGCCATAGACACTTTTCACATAGTCCGGCACATCCGGCGCAACCTTTATTTTCCGGCGTAGGTTGCTGATATGTTTGTTGACCGCCTTGCGGGAATAGTAACTGTAGTCCTCCTGCCAGACCAAGTCCAGAATCATTTCATAGGAGTACACACGTCCGGGGTGCTGGATAAGTAGAGAAAAGATGTCAAATTCCTTGACCGTCAGCGGAATCACCTGGCTTCGCACTGTCACTAAGCGCTTCTCCAGGCAAAAATACAAATCACCTTCCCAGATTTCTGTCAAGGGTTGGTCCGGCGTGTTTTGCTTTTCTTGGAAAAAGGAGGCGTATGAGACATCAGGCGGAAGATTACCGCCCTTATAATCATTGATAAACTGAGACAGCTCCTCCTTTTGGTTAGGGGAAAGCAGGACAAACAGCTTTTCACCGATTTGTTTTCCGGATTCCTCTAAGTTCAGTACGGTTAATTTCCCATATTACATCACCCCTTTCTCTTATTTCTACAGCATAAGAAATTAGAAAAATGAATTTATCTGAAATACAACTCGATTCACCATTCGTTTTTCATCTTGCTACCAATTGCACTTCCATATCCGAATGAGTTTCATCCAAAGCGAATTGTTCTTCCAGCCCTTCAGTAAGTAAAATCTGTCTGTCCTGGGTAATCAGAATCATCTCAAAGCCAGGATGTTTACGCCAATAATCAATCGCCCCATCCGAGCCCATCACAAACAGAGAGGTGGAAAGAGCATCGCACAGCTTCCCTTCGTCTGCGATGATAGTCACAGAGGCAAGGTCATTGTTCACAGGATAACCAGTAGCGGGATCAATGATGTGTCCGTAAACAGTGCCATCTTCGCCAGTAAAATTGTTCTCATAGTTGCCGGAAGTAACCACGGCACAATCTGAGGCAGTGAGTACACCAATCATATCATTGTCAAAGGGGTTTTGTAGTCCAAGCCGCCAGTCGCTGCCATCAGGCCGGGAGCCAATCATCACAATATTGCCACCCAGGTCAAGCAAGGCGGAAGTAATACCTTCTTCCCGGAGAAGTTCTGCAGCCTCATCGCTGGCATACCCTTTGCCTACTGCGCCTAAATCCAGCATCATATCAGGTTCCAGCCGAATGGTGTTCTCATCTACAGAAATCCTGCGATAGTCCACCGATTCAAGCAGTCTCGCGAGTTCCTCCTGGCTTGGCACCCGGTGTTCATCAGTGGTAAAGCCCCAGGCAGTAAGCACTGGATAGAGAGTAGGTTCCAATACGCCGCCTGTTTCTTCGGCCATTTCCAGCGCAAAAGAAACAAGCTCTGCTGTATCCTCGCTGACAGAAACAGGTTGTCCTTCGCTGTGGTTGACCGCATAAATGTCGCTGGTTTCATCCGTAACAGACCAAAGCCCTTCCAGCTCCTCAACTCGTTCTTGCGCCTGAGTCAGGGCAGTTTCAGCCTGCTCCCCATAGGCGGTCAAAGAGATATAGGTATTCATAGCAAAGAAATCTCTGGTATCAGGAGTTTGTTCCTCCTCACTTTGCCGATTTGAACAAGCGGTCAGGCCAACAACCAGACAGCCTGCCAAAATAATGGATACTATCTTTTTCATGTCATTTTCCTCGCTTGCTTTTTTCCAAATTCTCGAATGGCTGAGGTTAAATAGTACCCCACACAAATAAACAGTCCCATCATTGCCAGATAATCAACGAGAAAAAGCAGGAGAGGTTCTTCATAGTCGAAGAATACAAATTGTGTCTGTAAAGTCATATAGCTGCCAATGTCCCGGTTCAAAAAAGCAAATGCCCCATATCCGGCTACTACAAATGCCAAAATTCGCAGCACCCAAGTGCGGATTGCGGAAGGCTTTCTGCTAACCTTGTTGGCCATAGCCATCATACTGTTCCAGTGCAGGCCCAAATGTACAGAGAGAAGCACCAAATTCCAGTAGGCGCAGACTAAATGGAGTGTCCGGGCAAAAGAACGTCCCCCATCAATGCCGAGGAAAGTGAACACATGGCGGGACAGAATAATCCCGCTGACCAGTGATCCCAGCATAGTCAGTAAAATCGCAAAGACAAGCATCGTTTGCAGAATACGATACGCCGTATATTTTCCACGGAAAATGGCGCGGCTCCACTTGAAATTTAAGATGTGATGAAGCAGGAACAGCACCAGCATCCCGGCACCTACCCATTCGTGAAAAGCATCGCCCAGCATATTATAGGTCATTAGAAAAAGCAGTGCTACAGTCATCAGCAGATCAACCAGTATTTTGAAAATTGCTTTTTTTGACATTTGCACTGCCTCCTTACGCTAAAAATCCAATCTCATTTAGATAATCCAAAATATAATCCATAGCAGTGTTAAAACTGCGGCCATAGAACCCATGACCGGCTCCACGGAGGATGTGAAGTTCCGCATCCGGGTAGCTTTCTGCTGCGCGCTCGGAATAGGATACATCCACAATACCGTCCCGGTTCCCATGCAGGATCAGCACTGGGTTCGTGAACTTGGCCATATCCGCATAGACATCATAATCCCACACATCAGCAGCATAATTTTTTGCCACCATAATCCAGCCATTAAAATTAAATTGCTCCGGCACCTCATCCAGAGAATCAAACTGCTCATGTACCGCGTCATGAACCAGAAGCGCCGGGTAGAGCAAAATCAATCCGGCAATTTCGTCAGGCCGACGGGAGGCAGCCACGGCACTGGCCATTCCTCCCTGACTGGCCCCAATCAGGGCAATGTGGTCGGTATCCACAAAATCCCATTCCTGCGCTGCGTCCAGAACAGCGCCCACATCATCAGCTTCTGTCATGACAGACATTCCCACTGTGCTGCCATCACTGCGGCTGGCAGTACTTCCACCTCGAAAATCAAAGGTATATGCCGCAATGCCACGAGAAGCCAGTTCCTCCGCATAATCAGTGCCAGAGCGATGAGTGCTACCCAACTCATGTGAAAAGATTACCAGAGGAACTTTTTCGTCAGTTTCCGGTATATAGGCCACCCCATAGATATTTTGATTTCCGATAGAGCAGTTTATCTCCCTTGTTTCATAATCATAAACATCCTGCACTTGCGTCGCATCTCCTTCCGATCTCTGCTCCTGCTGTACATTAGAAGAACCGGGGGAGTCTTCTGAGGTACCAGGATTGCCTGCGCTGTTGTTTTCTGACAAGGAACCTTCGCTGCTGCAGGCGGTAATTCCCAATATCAAGCAGGCGCAAAGCAGAACACAAATCCATCGATTCATTATTTCATCCTCCTGTCTGACGGATGGCCTCTGCTTTCCGCCATGCCGCTATTTCTTAAAATTCCAGATTCTGTACCCACTCAGTGACAATACTTTCTGCATCGTCCAACTCATCCCAATAAACAGTTGCAGGATCATCAATGACCGTTGCGTCTGGTTCCAGCTCTGCAATGGTATCCACTGTCCGGGAAGCCCGGCTGCCGCCATGAGCTACAAAAGGAATGATCGTCTTGCCGCTGAAATCGTATTCCTCAAAAAAGGTATACATCGGCATGGGCAAGTCGGCGTTCCAGTTAGGATAGCCAATGAAGACTACATCATAATCGTCCAGGTTGTCGATGTGGGTAGACAATTCCGGGCGGGCATTTTCTGCTTTTTCCTCATAGGCAAATTCCAGCAGGTCATCCATGCTGTCCATGGGATACTCCTGAACTGTTTCGATAGAGAACAGATCACCTCCCACATTTTCCTGAATCACATTTGCCATGAACCGGACATTTCCAAAAGTTCCGTCATCTGATGCCTTGCGGCTGGCTCTGGCCACAGTGTCCACACCATCGTTCAGGGGAAGGCTGAAATAAGCAATCAAAATATTCTGTTCGCCGTTGGATGCAGTGGGAGCGGAGCTTTCCTCTGAAGCAGATTCGCTCGCCTGCGCTGGCTCCGTCATGCTGTTACTCTGTCCGCTTTCCGTATTGGCAGTAGACTCGTCAGGTGATTCGCTGCTGCACGCAGCAAGGCTCATCATTAAAATTGCTGCCAATAAAACAGTCAGTAGTTTACTGATTCTTTTCTTGTTATTCATTACGGCACCTCCGTTAAAGCCATTCTCTAATTTTTTGTTCTGTCAAGGAACCTGCATCTATACACTCCACAACGGTTCCGGTTTTGCAGGCCTTCTGCATGGCTGCAAAACTTTTGCTTGGCCCGCTACCTCCATGCGTACAAAAACCATAAACCTTCTTGCCGCTAAAATCGTATTGTTCCAAAAAGCTACAAACGAGCATCGGACAGTTGTACCACCAGATAGGGAAACCAAGCAGGATACGGTCGTATTGTTCAAGGTTCGGAATGGTAGTTTTGAGCTTAGGACGGGCATGGATGATTTGTTCCACCAGAGATTTCAAAGCTGTCATTCCATAAGATGCTGGATAGGCCTTTTCAGGCTCCAACTTTACCAAATCTCCATCTGTTACCTTAGCGATCCGTTTGGCTGCTTTTTCGGTGGTTCCAGACCAGGAATAATAGACAACCAACGTTTTCATTCAATCACCTCCAATCAGGTTTCCGGATGCCATAAAAGCGGCATCAGATTATACAAATACTGGCGTACATAGTTGTAGTTGTGAACGCCGCCGTCCAATACTGCAAATCGAATGTTTTCCACGCCATTTTCCGTACCAAAATGAAAGCTATCAGGCAAATCTTGCATGGCTTCTATCTGACTGCTCATCATGGGATAGGCGATGTCCTCTGAACCGGTGATCGCATAGATGAAAAAGTCCTCCGGACCATAACTGGAATCTCCCAAAGCCTGTTCCAACGCCTCGGCGGTTTCCTCCGGGCGGGAACCACCACCCTGTGTGGTAATGGCCCAGCAGTCGCCGCTGATGGGAATAAAGGTGTGAAAATAATCGAGATTTTCCATAAATACATACCAGGTAGTTACAGATCCCATGGAAAAGCCTCCAAACGCCCGATGGTCGCGGGAAGCGGTCAGCCCCTGCGGATCGGTGTTTTCCGCATAGGTGGAATATTGGGACTCCACGGTGGGAATCAAATCATTTACAAGTTCATCAGGAAAACGGGCTACCAGTTCCCCGGCAGTGGATACACTATTATCTGTGTTGTCCATCGGATAAAAGGTGGGCGTAACTACCAATAGCGGCTCCATTTCTCCGTTTGCGATGAGATTATCCAGAATCCGCTTCAGTTCGCTGGACTGACCCTCCCCGCCAAAGCAGGTCTCCACGCTGCCACCCCCGCCGTGGAGCAGGTATAGTACATCATATTGCTGCGTTTCATCATAGCCATAGGGGATATATATGTAGGCATACTTGTCCTGTGTTTCATCGGGATCGGTATAGGAGGCTGTCTGATAATCCACCCGCTCAATGGTACCGGGCTGGTCGGACTCCTGCAAATACGCCGCCGGGACTTCCCGAATCTCATCCAGAGTTGGAATGCTGTCGGCAGGCACAGTCACCGCTTCTTCCTGCGTCTGCGGTTCTGTCTCCTCCTCCGTGCTTTGCGGTTGTGACGAAGCGGGAGCAGAAGCCGTATCTGTGTTCCCGCACGCGGCCAGAAGGCAAACGCTCATCATGGCGGCAAGAAAAAGGGCAATTTTCTTTTTCAAGGAAATGTCACCTCCATTTATAAAAAGTGCGGCAAGGGAACCTGATGACAGGCTCCTTTGCCGCGACTATGGTATATGGTTTCTTGCTTGCTGTCGCTTGGCGCGGCATTTTTGTATCGTCACCCAATGCGCTGATTCGCCTGGATGATCTCCGCCAGGGTGATATGTTCGTTGCGATACCGTGCTTTAGGATTTTTTTCTGGCATCCGCAGTTGGATAGCTTTCTGGGGGCACGCATGGATACAAGCCATGCACCCCTGACACATAGTTCCCTCATAGACCGGCTTACCATTTTTCAGTGCCCAGCATCCGGCGGGGCATACCTTTGTACAGATCCCACAACCGATGCAAGCATCCGTCACGTTGTAAATGTCCTTCCAGCGCTCTGCTGGTGGAGTAGTGCTGCGGGCCAGGAACTCCTGATGAGCGGCACGGTCCGCATCGGTCACTGGGCTAATCCAGTGTCGCCGGGATTCAATGTCTGCCCGAATGGCAGCGATCTGCTCATCAACGTGTTTATTCAATTCTTTCTGTTCATCCATATCAAAGGCGGGAAGGAAATTATCTGCCATCAACACGATGTTAATGTAGGCTGGCTGAATGCCGCAACTTTCCAGCAGCTTCTGTGCCAGCTCCGCCGCACCGCCGTGGCGATTGCCGTAGGTCAGGATCATGTAGAAGTAATCCGTTTCAAAAACGGCCTTGTGCAGAAACTCCTGCACCATCAGCGGGGCCTCATGGCCAAACACCGGGCAAACAACACCAATGCGATCATCCCGAAAAGTCAGGTCACTGTTGTCCATGACCTGTGGAATGCTGACAAGGTGGTTATCCAGCTGCTTTGCCACATACAGACTGTTGCCAGTAGCAGTGAAATAGAATATCATTGCAGCCACCCCCCTCAGCAATTTTTGCCGAAGGTATATGCCTCCTGCATGGCGGGCTTGCCTTTGATCTCACCCACGCCGAATGCCTGCCCGTAGACCTTGCCCTTGACCACCGAGCCGGGTACGCAGTCCGCAAAGCCCTGCAGGTCGGTCATCGTGCGTTCCATTGCACGGGGCGCATCGGCGGCGGTGGTGATGAAGTAAAATTCCTTGTTCTTCAACTGCGCGCCGCCAGCCAAACAGCGGTCAATCATGGTTTTCATCTGTGCCGAGATAGAATAGTAGTAAACCGGCGTGGAGAGAACGATCACATCGGCGTCAATGAGCTTTTGCAGCACGCCTGCCATATCATCCTTCTGGACACAGGTGCCGCCGTTGCGCAGACAGGCTTCGCAGGCCAGACAGGGTGCGATCTTCTTCTCCCGCAGGCAGAGCTTTTCTATCTCATGCCCGGCTTCCTGTGCGCCCTTTACAAATTCGTCCACCAGCAGCTCGGTGTTGCCATTTTTCCGGGGACTGCTGACAATCGCCAATACTTTTTTGCTCATGGTCGATCCCTCCTGCTTACTTGAAAGACTTCTGATAAATGTTCACGCAGTCCTCATCGGAGAGCTGGCAGGGGTCGTTGAGGAAGTTGGCTCCCAGGGTATCACGGGCGTTCTGTACCATCTTGGAAAACTCAGACGGGTCAATGCCGTAGTCGGACATTTTCAAGTCGGCCACGCCGCAGTCCTCCTGGAGTTTGACCAGAGCGGTGATGAAGTCCTCCGGCTTGTCAGCGTCCTCCATACCCATGAGCTTCGCCATCTCGATGAAACGCTCATCGCAGACGTGCTGCTCCACAAAGTGGCTGTAATACGCCTTAGAGATCATAATGAGGCCAGCGCCGTGAGGCAGTTTCTCATGGTAAGCGGACAGGGCGTGTTCCAGCGGATGGGCGCTGGTGCAGGAGCCAATGGCCATCTGGATGCCGGAGAGGTAGCTGCCTAGGGCCACGGCGGACATGGCTTCCACGTTCTGCGGCTCCCGGATGGAGGTAACCAGATTGCGGCCCACGTTTCGGATGGCTTCAGCGGCCACCATTTTGCTGAACTCATTGCGGGCCGCAGAGATGTACCCCTCAGTAGAATGGAACAGGGCATCAAAACCCTGATAGGCTTTGAATTTTGCGGGAACGCTCATCATCAGCTCCGGGTCAATGATGGCAAGCACAGGATAGGTACCGGGGCCGAACACGCCGGTCTTTTCATTGGTTTCCGGGTTGGTGATGACAGCACCTCCGTCCGTCTCCGAGCCGGTGCCTGCTGTGGTGGTGATGGCCACAATGGGAAGGCCAGGAGTCTGGGGCCACTGTTTCTTACCGGTGCCGAACATCACATAATCCCACAGATCGCCACCGTTGGTTGCCATCAATCCGATGGCTTTGGAAGCGTCCATCACGCTGCCTCCGCCCAGTGCCACGATGAAGTCGCAGCCGTTTTCACGGGCAAACCGTCCGCCTTCCTCCACAACAGGCTTGGTGGGGTTGGCCGCCACCTTGTCAAAGATCACATACTCCACACCGGCCTGGTTCAGTTCGTTCTCTAACCGGTCCAGATACCCATTGGCGCGGGTGGACTTGCCATTGGAAATGACGATCAGGGCTTTTTTGCCATGCACAACACCCATCGGGGTGTTGATCTGAGTGTGCAGTTCATTCAGTTTGCCAGCGCCGAACAGCGCAGTAGTGGGTAAAGAAAAAGTAAACATAACTTATAACCTCCATTTTCAAATTTATTTTAAGTTTTCATAGTCAGCTGTGACCGGCTCCAGCCATTCACAGCTCCCGTTTTCCGCAGGGACAGAAATGGCAATATGGGAGAACCAGCTGTCCTGGACAGCTCCATGCCAGTGCTTGACCTCCGGCGGGATATTCACCACATCGCCAGGATGCAGTTCCTGAGCAGGCTTGCCCCACTCCTGGTAGTAGCCGCGCCCGGCAGTACACAGCAGGATCTGCCCGCCGCCGTGGTGGATATGCCAGTTGTTCCGGCAGCCCGGCTCAAAGGTCACATTGGCAATGGGAATGGGCTGGGGCACCAGCCCCGCCAGATAACTTCTGCCGGTGAAATACTGGGCAAAGCCGGTGTTCTCCTCACCGATGGGGAAAATATCCTCCTTCTGAAATTCACTTTTGGTCATGGTTTTCCGCCTCCTTATAGACTTCATTGACTACCCGCAGGGCATTTAACGTGCGGGGATAACCGATATAGGGCATACACTGGGAGATCACGTTGATTAGAAATTGCTTGTCGTTCCCCACGCTGAGATTGCCTGCCGTGTGTCCCGCCAGTTGAGGCTCACAACCCCCCTGTGCAGCAATAAAGCAGAAGGTAATCATTTCACGCTGGCGGTTATCCAGCCCCTTGCGGGTGTAGTAATCACCGAAGCAGTTGCCCGCCAACCAGCGGTTGATATGTCGGCTTTCCTCCGGGCCACGGGATGCCGCGCCGCGGTAGCTCTCACCAAACAACTCTACCTGTTTGTCCTCACCCTTTTGCACCCTATTCTCTGGCGTGGTAGTAGCCTGGCCGGGCAGCGGCAGGCTGACGCCCTGGGTTTTCAGGACCTCATTGGTGATGTTGAGGATCGGGTAGCTACGACCAATTCCTAAATAAGCCGTGGCCTGGTAGACGATCTCCTTTACCTCTACCGGGGTGACACCGGCGTCCAGAGCCTGGGGGAGAATCTCCCGGAAAAGGTCCCGGCCTTGACAGCCCAGAAGAGCCGCCAAGATCGCCATATACCGGGTGCGATCATCCAGGTTCTTTCCTGGCTCATTCACCACTTCCTCATCGGCAAACCGGGAGAAAAGCTCAGAAAATTCCGGGTCTGTTTTTTCTAAGTTCATAAGATATTTTTGTTTCATATCAAACACACTCCTTACGCATGAATTTTTACACTATTGAGCTGTCTTGCAGTGCAGTAACAACGGTGATCGATAATCTCGCTGTGACCGATGTCCATAACAGCGATGGATTCCATTTCCCTGTCCGTCAACGCAAAATCGAAGATGTTAAGGTTTTCTTCCATGCGGTCTTTATGGACGGTTTTCGGGATAGCAGATATGCCTCGTTGGTAATGCCAGCGAAGAATCACCTGGGCGGTTGTCTTACCATACTTTTTTGCAATTTTTACCAACGTGTTATGGTGGAATATATCCCTCTGCGCTTCAGAAAATGGTCCCCACGCCTGTGGAATGACACCGTAATCCCGCATCACCTTTATAGCCTCTCCTTGCTGGTAGAAAGGATGAATTTCAATCTGATTGACCATTGGCTTTATTTCATGGTTCATACACAAGTCTACCAAACGTTCCGGAGAAAAGTTACTAACCCCAATCGCCCGAACTGCGCCTTCCTGATAGAGCCGCTCCATTGCTCTCCATGCACCATAGATGTCGCCAAAAGGCTGGTGGATGAGGTAGAGGTCGATATACTCCAATCCCATTTTTTTCAGCGAGAGGTCAAAGGCTTTTAGCGTATTGTCATACCCGGTATCTTGTATCCACAATTTCGTGGTCACAAAGATTTCTTTTCGCGGGATGTTGGAACTGCAGATGGCGTGCCCCACCGCTTCTTCATTCCCGTAGGATGCGGCAGTGTCAAACAGCCGATACCCTGCGCCCAGCGCATTCTCCACGCATTGTTCGCACAGCGCAGCATTTGTGATCTGAAAAGTGCCATACCCCAAAACCGGCATATCTACACCGTTAAAAAGGGGAAAACTATGCATTTCTGTGCCTCCTTTGTTTTTCTTTTATCTATATTGTAGACTGCATTTTAGCAAAAGTACAGTGACGATTGTGCACTCTACTTTGAACAAAACGCAAACTGAACTTGAAAGAACAGGAACTCTTTGATAAAATATAAAACAGGAGGTGGCAAAATGTTTGAACTGTATCAATTAGAACAGTTGCTGATTGTGGCAGAGTGCGGTACTTTATCCGGCGCGGCTGATCAGAATCATCTTTCTCCATCTGCATTGAGCCGATCTATGCAGAGGCTAGAAAGTGAAATCGGAGTAACACTTTTTGTCCGGCATAAAAATAGGATAGAACTCAACGAGAACGGCCAACTTGCGGTAGAATATGCCAGAAAGATGATAGATCAAGCCAATGATATGGTCAGCAGTATCCGTTCCTTTGACCGGAAACGGCATACAATCGCAGTTGGCTCCTGTGCGCCCGCCCCTTTGTGGACGCTTCTACCTGCTTTGTCTGATCAATACCCTGAAATGACGATTTCCTCCGATATGCGGGACAGTGATACGCTGATCCAAGGGCTAAAGGATGGAACCTATCAGATCATCATTTTGCCTTATCAGGAAAAATTGGAAGGTATCGAAAGCTGTAAATACGAGGAAGAACATCTTTTCTTTTCTCTTCCGCCAGCACATCCTCTGTCTGGCAGCAGCGGGTTGCATTTTCGTGATCTGAATGGCGAAACTATGCTGCTTCGCTCAAAAATCGGTTTCTGGCACCAAATACACATAGAAAAAATGCCGGATACACATTTCCTGGTACAGGAAGAAATTTCTGCCTTTGATGAGCTGGTAAAAGCATCTGCGCTTCCTGCCTTTACAAGTGACCTTGTAATACACCGGGAAGGAGAAGTCCCGAACCGCATTAAAGTGCCCATTTTGGATGATGAAGCGAATGTTGTTTATTACTTGTATTTCTCCAAGAAAAATCGGAAATTGCTTACTCATTTTCTGCAAGTCATACAGTTACAGAAATGATGTAGTACTTATATAATCTTAAATCCGCCAAACATGAAACAATGAGTATTGTTAATATTCTTGCAATTCGGCAAGCAATGCAAACATGTACATGTTTTGCGATTTCGGCCGGATAGTACCGTCCAAAACGCTTGTTGAGGGATAACCCCCAAGCCCCCAAGATCGTCCTCCTTCGGTGACGGCTGCGCGTCCTGCGGACGCTGAAAATTTGAAATAAGCAAAAGAAAAACTCTATGCAAATGGTTCATCCATTCACATAGAGTTTCCTTATTTTCCGTTTACTTGGCATAGGTCAGTATTTTTGCAATACTTCTTTATGCTCCTCTGCTATTGGGGCACGGGGCTCTCTTCTTTTTCAGGATCCCAGTTCCTGACGGATTGTTTCCAGCGCTGCATCCAGCTGATTGTCCGCTTCCGGATCCTCTGTATTATATTTATATTCCACTTCCACATCCGGCGTTACACCCTCACCGTTGATGCTCCTTCCGGAAGGTGTATAGTATTCCGCAATTGTCACTTTCATGCTGGTTCCGTCATCCATGGAAATTATTTGCTGCACAACGCCTTTCCCGTATGTGGTCACTCCCACGATCTGTCCGATTCCGTAATCCTGAACCGCCGCACTGAATATTTCCGACGCACTTGCGCTATACTGATTGACCAGCACTGCCAGCGGCTTTGTAAATTCATTATCGCCGTCACACGTAATCTTTTCTTCATTTCCGTATTTATCCTTTGTGGAGACAATCGTCCCCTCCGGAAGAAGAAGTTTCAGCATATCTGTCACTGCGGACACCACGCCTCCGGGATTGCTTCTCAGGTCTATTACCAGACCTTCCATTCCCTGTTCTTCCAGATCTTCAAGGGCGTCTTTGAACTGTTCATATGTCACATTGTCAAACTCACTGACGTAAATATAGCCGATCCGCCCCTCCTTCATCTCATAATCCACAGTCTGTACTTCTATGATGTCCCTCACCGCTGTCAGATCCATCTCTTCACCGTCCCGTGAAATTGTCAAGACAACTTCTGTTCCCTTTTCGCCTTTCACTTTAGAGACAACTGTATCAAGCTCCTGTCCCGCAGTTGACTCTCCATCCACACCGGTGAGAATATCTCCTTCCTCCAGCCCCGCTTTATCGGCCGGAGAGTCTTTATATACATTGACGATCGTAATCTTACCACTGTTGACATTCTTCGACATAGTAGCTCCGATTCCGGTGAACTCGCCGCTTGTTGTCTCAAAAAGAGCTTTTGTCTCTTCCTCGCCATAATACTCTGTATAAGGATCTCCCAGTGCAGACGCATATCCGGAATAGATGCCGTCTATCAGGGCGTCTTCGTCAATCTCATCTTCATAGAGATAATAATTCTCAATTATACCGTTTAACTGGTCCAGCTTTCTCTCCACATCAGCCTTTGAAGTTGTATCCGACGCGAAATCCCCGCTTCCAAGTCCCCGATATATATGCGCGGCTCCCAGCCCTGCTCCGAACAGGATAAGCGCAGTCACGATTCCGGTCAGAAATCCTCTGACAAACTTTCCCCCAGACTTTCCTCCGGTATTCTCTCTCCGCTCCGGACCAATTCCATCAAACCGATTTATCTCATCTGTTCTGCGTCCTGCTTCCTGCTCCATATCTGATGCTCCTCTTTCTATTTATTGTTTCTCACTCATTGATGCCTGAAAATTTAGAAAAGACAAAGCAGAATACTTTTCTGCTTTGTCCTCCCTCTTTTGATACAGCCCTGTATCCCAGCGCTGTTATGTACTTATAAGTATTTGTCCGGGTTCACTGCGACCCCGTTTTCCTCAACCTGGAAATGAAGGTGCGGACCAGTGGACTGTCCTGTGCTTCCCACATATCCGATCTGCTGGCCCTTTTCCACATACTGTCCCTGAGTCACGCAGATTGAGCTGTGATGCATATATTTTGTCGTCAGCCCGTTCCCGTGATTGATTACCACCCAGTTTCCCGCGCTTGGACTGTACCCCGCGATCACCACTGTTCCTGCTGCCGCAGCGTATGTAGGGGTTCCTGTAGGCGCCGCGTAATCATGGCCTTTATGTCCGCCCACTTCAAACTCACGGATCTCTCCAAAGTAACTGGACTGATAGCTGTATCCCGGGCAGGGATGTGTAAAATATCCGCTGCCGCTGACTACATTTTCACTGCTGGCACTTGTATATGAGGAACCTCCGCTGCCTGAAGCTGCCTGAGCTGCCGCCTGTGCCGCTGCCTGAGCCGCAGCCAGCTGCTCCTGACGGATTCTCTCAGCCTCAGCAGCCTTTTCTCTCAGCTCTTCCAGAGTCTCCGCATTCGCGTCTATCTGTGACTGAATATCAGCAATCTGAGCCGCGTTGCTGTCGATCAGATCCTGAACTTCCTCCTGCTGATTTACAAGCTGTTCCTGGAGCTGGCTGAGTTCCTCGTACTCCGCCTGAACCTGCGCTTCCTTCTCTTCTACCATTTTCACAGTATTCTGATACTTAATCAGCTCATTTCTATCATATTCAGAAATCTTGGAAACATACTCCGCCTTATTGAGAAAATCGCCCATGTTTTCACTTGCAAAGAGCATTTCCATCAGCTGTGTATTTCCGCCTTCATACATGAACTTTATACGGACCTTCATGCTTTCATACTGGTTGTTTGCGTCAATACGCGCCTGTACCAGTTCATTCTCAACAGCCTCTACTTCCTCTTCCTTTGCAGCCAGCTTCTCCTGAGTATCTTCCATTTCGCTGATAATTGTTTCCAGCTTCTCCGCCAGAGCCTTCTTCTCCGATTCAGCCGCCTGCTTCTGTTCTTCCAGCTCGTCCGCCTTCTGCTCGGCCGCGTTGATTTCATCGTTTGTATCCGCCTGTACGCCGGACACAGTTCCAAGCACCATTGTAAAAGCCAGAAGAAGCCCTGTCAGTCCTCTTATCCGTTTTCTCATAATGGCACCTCCTTTATACTTTGAGGTGCTTGCGCACGGTAAAGAAACTTCCAAGGAAACCAATTCCGATTCCCATGATCAGTCCGATCGGAAGGAGTACCTGATATACCGTGCCAACCGGAAGGAAGTTGATGATATTCTGCAGGATGCTGAATCTTGTCATAATATACTGCACTGCCTTATCATACAGGAAGAACAGCAGTGTAAGCGGGATTGCCGCACCGAAAATACCGATAATCAGACCTTCGATCACGAACGGCGACCGCACGACAAAGTCCTTGGCTCCGATGTATTTCATAATTGCAATCTCTTCTTTCCGGACAGTAATACCCATTGTGACAGTATTACTAATAAGGAAGATGGACACTCCGAACAGGATCACAATAATTGCAATTGATACAATTGCGACAAGCGTATTCACACTTGATAAAGTATTCGCAACCACATCTGACTTATTCACCTCACGCACGCCGTCCAGACTCTGGGCAAATGATACAAGATCATTTTGTGTCTCTGACAGCGATCTGCTTTTGGCAACCAGGTTTTCATTGTCGTCTATAGTCTGCATATATACTTCGTAATTGTCCGAGCTTGCCAGAGGGTTGTCATCCCTGAATCCTTCGGCCAGCTCCGGGTTGTCTCCGAAATACTGCTGCTGGAACTCTTCCCATGCCTCCTCGGCAGAGACGTATACTACATCAGCCACACCCTCGTGGTTCCTCAGCTCCTCTCCGATTTCCTGCTTCTGCTCATCTGTGGCGTCCTCATTGAAGAATACTGTGATAGCCACACCCTCTTCCGCAGTTCTTATAATGTACTGGAAATTTACAAGTATCGAGAAAAATAATCCAAACAGAAAGATACAGGCTGACATCGTCGCAATGGATGCGAGAGAAAACATCTTGTTTCTCCAGATGTTCTTAACGCCCTGCTTTCCGACGTATCCTAATGTACTAATCCTCATTTATATACCCACCTTTTTGTTCATCACTGACGATCACGCCCTGTTTCATTGCGATCACGCGCTCATTCATCTCATTTACGATCTCCTGGTTGTGCGTCACAACAAGAACCGTGGTTCCGCGCTCATTAGCCTCTTTGAGAATACTCATGATCTCCCATGAGTTCGTGGGATCCAGGTTTCCGGTCGGCTCATCGCACAGCAAAATGTCTGGTTCGTTCACCAGTGCACGGGCAATCGCTACGCGCTGCTGCTCTCCTCCGGACAATTCCTTTGGGAAAGACTTATATTTCTGGGCAAGACCTACCAGAGAAAGCGCCGCCGGCACTTTCTTCTTGATTACTCTTGTGGGTGTCTCTGTCACACGCAGAGCAAATGCAATATTCTCATAAATATTTCTGTCTTTCAGAAGCCGGAAGTCCTGAAAAACTACTCCAAGCCCCCTTCTGTACTTTGCGATATGACGATGCTTCATACGGTTTAAGTTCTGACCATTTACAATAATGGTACCTTCTGTCGGATTCAGTTCTTTCATGATCAGCCTGATCAGGGTAGACTTTCCCGAGCCGCTGTCGCCGACGATAAATACGAACTCACCCCGTTCGATCTTTACGGAGACTCCGTTAAGGGCTGCATGCCCCTTGGAATACTCCTTCGTCACGTTTCTTAATTCAATCATAAGTTCCTCCTAATTATTCATACTCCTGTGTTTCAAGACCCGTCCGTGAGTCCCGGCGCGGGATTCGGGCCGGCTATGCAGACATCTCTGTCAGCTGCTGTACAGATCTGATAACGGATACTCCCCCTCCAATTTTCAGATACTAATACTCCAGCGCCTCCATGTATTTCATGTATTTCACCACCATGAGCGCGATCTTAAACGTAATTGCGTCTTCAAACACGCGAAGATCCAGCCCGGTGCTTTTCTGAAGCTTGTCCAGCCTGTATACAAGAGTATTCCTGTGAATATAAAGCTGCCTGGACGTCTCTGATACATTGAGACTGTTCTCAAAGAATTTGTTAATTGTCGTCAATGTCTCCTCATCAAATTCGTCCGGAGATTTCCCCTCGAAAACCTCCCTGATAAACATCCTGCACAGCGGAAGCGGGAGCTGATAGATCAGACGTCCGATTCCCAGAGTAGTATATGCCACAATATCCTTTTCGTCAAAGAAAATTTTTCCTACGTCAAGGGCCAGCTTTGCCTCTTTATAAGACTTGGAAACCTCTTTGATATCATTGACAACGGTACCGTAGGCAATGCGGATCCGCTCCTCTTCTCCCTCGCTGTGAAGCGTATCGTACATCTCCTTCGCCATCTTTTCCAGTTCCCTGTTGCCGTCCTTCTCCGCAAGCTCCTTGACAACAATAATGTTCTTCTCGTCAACAGCCGTAACGAAATCTCTTGATTTTCCTCCGAGAAGAGCCCTTACGTTCTCAAGGGCGGCATTATCCTTTTCGTGCGATGTCTCAATAATAAAGATAACACGTTTTACTTCTGTGTCAATATGTAATTTTTTCGCGCGGTTATAAATATCTACCAGAAGCAGGTTGTCCAGCAGAAGATTTTTAATAAAATTATCTTTGTCAAATCTCTCCTTGTAGGCGACGAGCAGGCTCTGAATCTGGAATGCCGCAATCTTCCCTAGCATATATACATCCTCTGAGTCTCCGTCCGCAAGAAGAACATATTCCAGTCTCTGCTCATCGAAGATCTTAAAGAACTGGCAGCCTTGGATCACCTGGCTGTCCGCCGGAGATTCCACAAATGCAAGAACCGCATTCCCCCTATCCTGAGTGCTGTCAAAGGTTGCCGCCAGTTCCTTTCCCTCCGTATCCAGCACGCAGAAATCGACTCTGGAAATTCCCTTCAAGCCGTCGATCGTATTTTGAAGTATCTGATTTGAAATCATGACTTTACCTCCACTCCTCCTGATTTATTCATGTACATTTTTCACAAACTTTAGTCCCTCGGAAATTGTTCCGTTCGCATACTCTTGTTCTATATTAATGCAAATCATCAAAAAAAGAAAGAGGAAATACATTTATTTTATGCATTTCCTCAAACTTTTTACAAAAAATTCATATTTTGAATTCTGTACATTGTTCACAAAAGGACTGTGTGTCCGCACCTCCATGAATTTCTGTCTGATTCTTCTCTCTCTCCGCCTGCCTGAAGAACATCCGCTTCTGAAAAAATTTCCTAAGCTTCTGGAGCGTACCGCCGCTTCCGCCCACTGTTTCCAGCGCGGGCCCACAGCCCAGCCAGACCTTTGTACAGAGCAGAGTTCTGCTCCTGTCAATAAACTGTTCCTGATAGGGGGATTGCAGCACAGACAGCACGCAGTCGGACTCGGTTCCGTTAATGTCATTGATTACTTTTTCCTCTCCGCTGCCATCCTGCTCCAGAACGCCGCTTCCGGCCACCCGAATGCCACGGCCGTATTTCCGGACCACGGATTCCAGCGCCGCAAGGTCTCCGCCTGTCCCGGACAAAAGGAATACCCGCTTCCTGTTTTTCTGCAGGTATTTCATAAGCAGCCTGAAAAAAGTTCCGTTCTCCGCTTCTTTCAGCCGGACACGGTCAGTGATTTCCGCCGCCTTCAGAATATCGGCTTCTCCCGGAAGCACAATCTCCAGCTCTCCTGCCAGCTTCTTCCACTCCTCATCGTCCCTTCCACTCATCAGAGTATCCATGGACATCAGCTCAATCGTATCAACTAAGTCGTCCTCCATAAACTGCATCACCCGGAGCATTACCTCCTTCGCAGTAAGGCAGTCCATTTCAATTCCCAGGACATTGATCTTCTCTGTCATAACCTCATCACCTACTGACTCCCCAGTTGTACAATTTTATCAAAAATGCCGTTTTTTGTAAAGATCCAGGTAACAGTTCACTAACTTCCGGATTCAAAACATCCGCTCCGCTTCCAGACATATTCTCCTGGAAAAGTTATTGCTAAATATCTGAACTCTTTCCTTGTTTCTTCCTTTTTGTCACCATCCCTCCGATTCTTCCTGTCTCTTTTGACGTCAAGGACTTCCATCCTTCTTTCAGGACCCGATCCAGCAGGCCCAGTTCTTCCGCCACTTCATATTTCATCTTTTCATCCGGTTCCAGGCTGTTTAAGTCAACGGTTTTGTCTTTCTTCTTTGTCATAGAATCCCTCTTTTCCGTTTTCTGGAAAGTATTGCCGGAACTCTGTGAAAGTATTCAGCCTTCTTTTATACCGGCCCATCGGGGATTATAATCGCCGCAATAATATACGCCAGAATTCCTCCTCCGGTGCAGCCGAACAGGACAAAGGCCAGCCGGATCAATGTAGGATCTATATTAAAGTATTCCCCGATTCCGCCGCATACTCCGCATAGCATCTTACTCGTTCTTGATCTGTATAATCTTTTTTCGGGCATATCAGATTCCTTCCTTTCTTATTTAAACTGAATTGTCACGCTTCCCATGCTGCACTCAGTGTTAATCCAGCAGCCGCTTCCATTATCTTCTCTTACGGTGCTTCCAATCCCACTATAGTCTTTGCTATCGAGTGTAACCGATCCCATACTGCTGGAAACTTCATAATTATAGGCATCACGCGCTCCCGGTAAGGTCAGCACCACTTCTCCCATACGGCATGAGATGTCCGCCTCAGAAGTCACTTTCCCGTCCAGTACGATCTGTCCGATGCCACATTCGGCGTCCAGGGATTCAACGGAAAACGAACGCATCTCAACGGTCCCCACTCCGGCATTTACAGAAAGCTCCTTTGCCGCGATTCCTTCCATTTCAATCACTCCGGCTCCCGCGTCCGCCGACACACTGTCAAACGTCATCCCCCGGGGCACGCTGATATATATCGTCCCCACATTATTTGTATTCCACCTTCCCTGCTCCTGCATCTCAAGGTCAAGTTCTTCTCCATCCTGAGTTACTCGTATCCGGTCTTTCAGATCGGAACGCACATTCGAGATATCCACAGTGATCTCTTCGCCGTCCCATGGAAGCACCGTAACCGCCATGCCGGTCAGTTCCAGATTCATCTCCGTGATCCCGGTGTACGATGTAATCTCTATGCCGTCTACATCTTCCACTTCCTGTGTCACGCTTATGCTTCTGTTCACACCGATTCCCAGACGATCCAGCCACGACCTCAAAATCTCTTCGTCTCCGTTATTCCTGAGTATTGCAAAACCGCCCAGCGCTGTCCCTGCAACAAAAAACAGAATCCCCACCGCAGCGATTACCGCGCAGATAATCCAGAATATCTTCCATCCTTTCCGCATCCTCTATTACACCGCCTTTCCATATAACGGACGCCTGCACAGATTCACAAATCCTCTGAGCATTGCCGGATATACTATAATACAGAGTTTCACAGTCCCGACTGTGGCGGCAAGGCCGCACACAAACAGGAGAATTCCTATTCCAATTACAATGAACGCAGCAGGAGGGATCACAAGCAGCGCCACTCCCACTCCTGCCGTGACCACGCCTGCGAGCATGATTCCCACAGCCGCCACAACCAGAAAAGCAAAAAATCCTATAACAGCCGCCACTATTCCCAGCGCGGCAATGCCGATCCCCAGCGTCAGCGGCCACAGTACAATTGCGATCAGAATAATAAGCAGGATCTTCACACGGTTATCTGTCCATGGTTTCTGCCTGTTCTGATTCTGACCTTGAGGGTTTCCCCGGCTCCGGTTTCCTGCCTGGCTGCCTTCGCCGCCAAAGCCCGTGCCCGCGCTCCCTGCAGAATCTGTCCTTGCACCTCTTGTATATTTCTCCATATAATCCTTATGCTCAAAGTCCTCTTCATTGAACTGCGTCCCATAGTAATCAGCCTTAATAGACTCAGCCACTTTCTCCGGGCTTCCCAGCTCCCGGATCACGTCCGCCTCGTTTTCCTCGCCGGCATCCGCGAAATAATCTTCATAGTACTGAATCGCAGCCCGGCGCTCTTCATCCGGCATTCCAGACAGCCGCGCCTGAAGTTCCGCAATAAATTTTTCACGGTTCATCCCGTCACACCTCCCTCAAATATCGCATTGATCTTCTGGATATAACTCTTCCATTCCGCCTTATACAGATTCAGCTGCGCCATCCCGCGGGATGTCACTTTATAATATCGTCTGTTTCTTCCGTCAAACTGTCTGTCATACACTTCCAGGCAGTCATCCTTCTGCAGTCTCCTCAGAACCGGGTAAAGCGTTGATTCCGAGACGTCGATCACTTTCCGCACATCCTGGGTTATCTTATACCCGTAAGTCCCCTCATCTTCCCGGGAGACAACCGCCAGCACAATCGCATCCAAAAGCGCTGCGCCCGTGTTAAATACCATGCAATCACCCTTTCCGCACAATTCCTGAGCTGCCATTTCCCATCTGCCAAACGCGCCCTCCCGTATGAGGAGAGGGGTTTCATTTCAGTAATATTGTACTGTTTTCTATATTATATTCTATATAATATATATTGTCAATATAATATTACTCATTTTATACAGTGCAGCTATATATTCATTAACTCCCGGCTTGAAAAGCTCCGAAAACAGCACCCTTATTAAGACGTATTCTGCGGGGATGGAGGATGGCGACGGGCGCCTTCCTCCATCCCCGCAGAATACGTCTTAATAAGGGTGCTGTTTTCGGATGTTTTGAATTATGGAAGTTATTGAACTTTATAGCTAAAAAAGCTGATCAAATCTCTCCATCGCTTCTTTTGTCTTCTCATGGGTTCCAAATGAAGTCAGACGGAAGTAATTCTTTCCATTTACGCCAAATCCCGCTCCCGGTGTTCCGACAACCTGGATTTTCTCCAGAAGGTAGTCAAACAGATCCCAGGACTCCATTCCACCAGGGCACTTGAACCAGATATACGGAGAGTTCACCCCGCCGGTAAACGGAATATTTTTCCTGCGCAGCGTCTCTGCGATCATGCGCGCGTTCTCCATATAATAGGAAATGTTTTCCATGCACTCGTCCATTCCCTTATCAGAGAGAACCCGGGCCGCCGCATACTGGATAATATACGGAGTGCCATTGAACTTTGTGGACTGTCTTCTGTTCCACATATCATGAAGGCTCATTTCGGTTCCGTCAGAAGCCGCAAACACCAGTTCTTTCGGGACTACTGTATAGGAGAAACGAGTTCCCGTAAAGCCTGCTGTTTTTGACAGTGAACAGAACTCAATGGCGCACTTTTCAGCTCCTTCAACCGCGTAAATGCTCCGCGGCAGATCCGCTTCAGAGACAAACGCCTCGTATGCTGAGTCGAACAGGATGACCGCCTCATTCTTAATGGCATAATCCACCCACGCCTTTAACTGCTCCTTATTGTAACACGCGCCGGTCGGATTATTGGGCGAGCACAGATAGATCACATCCGCTTTCACAGAATCATCCGGCATGGGGAGGAAGTTATTTTCCTCGGTTCCGTTCATATAGATGATCTTCTTTCCGTCCATTGTATTTGTATCTACATAAACCGGGTACACCGGATCCGGAACAAGGATCACATTGTCCTGAGCAAACAGTTCTGTAATATTTCCGGTATCGCTCTTTGCCCCGTCCGAGATAAACACTGCATCCGGGTCAACTTCCACTCCATGCTTTGCATAATATTCGCTTACAGCCCTGCGGGCAAACTCATATCCCTGCTCCGGTCCATATCCTTTGAATGTCTCCGCTGCTGCCTGTGAGTCAACCGCCTCGTGAAGCGCTTCGATGGCGCTTTTTGTAAGAGGCCGGGTCACATCTCCGATTCCCAGACGTATGATATTCCCCGCCTTGTCCGGATGTTCCGCCTCATATGCGCTGACTCTGCGCGCAATCTCCGCGAACAGATAACTGTCCTTTACATTCAGATAATTTTCATTTAATTTCGGCATATTTCATCTTCCCTTTCACATAAAAATGATAAAAGCAGGACTGCCCCTGTCATGCCGCCCCATTGCCGCGCACAGGAGTTTCAGACCCCGCTTTTGTTTTCTGCATTCCTATATTATCAGAATTTCTCATGATTGAAAAGCCCTTTTTTCAGGCCGCAGCTCACCCTGCGCCTCCGGCAAGCTGTTCCTCCATCTCCCGCCCCGCTTCCAGAACATAGCCGGTAAGCTCGTGGATCCTGTCATTATCCATACGGCTGACCGGAGCTGAAATGCTGAACGCATACTTCACTTTTCCCATAACGTCTTTAAGGCTGCAGGCAATGCACCTCACTCCGATCTCATTTTCCTCATTATCCAGCGCATACCCCCGCTGTCTGACCAGTTCCAGTTCTTTCTTAAACTCACTGTAGTCTGTAACTGTATACGGCGTCAGGCTGACGATCTCGCTGCTGTTCCAGATCTCCTCGGCCTCCCACTCGTCCATCTGCGCGACCATCGCCTTGCCGACCCCGGAACAGTACAGGGGAATCCGGCTTCCGATCCGGGAAACCATCTGTATCCCGTTGGTAAACGACTCCACTTTGTCAATATATACCGCGTCGGTTCCATCCCGTTCTACAAAATGCACCGTCTCCCCTGTCGCTTCCATCAGCTTCCGGAGATGGGGACGTACAATCTGCACCACATCCACTTTGCTCATAATTTTATTTGCCATATCTACAATCTTAAGTGTCGGTTCGTATTTCCCCGTGGCTTCATCCTGCCTGGCATATCCCATATAAATAAGAGAACTCAGCACCCGGTAGGCCGTTGTTTTATTCAGTCCAAGCTCCCCGCTCAAATCCATCAGCCCGATACTTCCGCTCTCTGCCAGCAGCTCCATCACATCGAAAATGCGTCCGGCAACCTGTATCGGATTTTTCTGCTCCATCCCGCTCCTCCCTTCTCTGAATCTGATTTCCAGCCTTTTCTATGTTTCATATTGTGAAACCAATTTTAACACAGAATCATCTTTTGTGCAATCCATTTCCAGAATGTCAATCATTCGGCCTCTTTTGGCACTTTTTCTACTTGACATTTTCCGAATCCGTATTATACTTTGAATTAGGATGTATCACATCAAGGAACGCATTTTCATATTGTGAAACAAAGGAGAGTTGGAAAATGAACGAAGTATTAAAGAAATTCGGAGAGATCGGTATTATTCCTGTTGTTGTTCTCAACGACGCAAAAGACGCAGAGCCGCTGGCTCAGGCACTCTGCGAGGGCGGGCTTCCGTGCGCGGAAGTGACTTTCCGTACAGACGCGGCTGAGGAGTCCATCCGCATTATGGCTGAGAAGTTTCCGGAGATGCTGGTAGGAGCAGGCACAGTCCTGACAACAGACCAGGTTGACCGCGCGGTTGCAGCCGGAGCAAAATTCATCGTAAGCCCGGGACTGAACCCAAAGGTTGTAAAATATTGCGTAGACAAAGGCATCCCGATCACCCCCGGATGCGCTAATCCGAGTGATGTGGAGCAGGCTCTGGAGTTCGGGCTGGACGTTGTGAAGTTCTTCCCGGCAGAGCAGGCCGGCGGACTTGCCTACATCAAGGCAATCGCAGCTCCTTATGTAGGAATGAAATTCATGCCTACAGGAGGAATCAATCCGAAGAATGTAAGAGATTATCTTGCATACGACAGAATCCTTGCATGCGGCGGAAGCTGGATGGTAAAAGGAGATCTTGTAAAAGCAGGTGAATTTGACAAGATCAAAGAGCTGGTAAAAGAAGCTGTAGAAATCGTAAAAGAAATCAGAGGCAACTAAGACCGGCCGGAATTAATTATGCTGACGTTAAAATTAATATAAACCCAAACCTTGAATCCGGGGATGCTGTCTGCCATGCAGCATCCCCACAAAATTATTTGCAACAGTTATTCCTAATTTCCCATCCAGGAGGTATATATTATGAATAAATCTTTTGACCTTCTTTCACTTGGAGAAGTCCTTCTCCGCCTTTCCCCACCGAGCAATGAGCGTCTTGTACGCGGCGAGACCCTGCAGAAACAGGTTGGCGGGGCAGAACTTAACGTAGTATCCGGAGTCTCTCTTCTGGGCTTAAGAACGGGTATCATCTCCAAACTTCCCGCCAACGATCTCGGTACATATGCCAAGAACCGAATCCGTTTCTGCGGAGTCAGCGATGATTATCTCGTCTATGACAGCTCTCCTGACGCAAGACTTGGAATTTACTATTACGAAAACGGCGCATATCCGAGAAAACCGGGAGTAGTCTATGACAGGCGGCACTCTAGCATCAACACAATCTCAGCGGACGACTTTGACGATTCCCTGTTCTCTTCTACCCGCTGTTTCCACACAAGTGGAATCACACTGGCTTTAGGCTCTCAGTGCCGCGAAACCGCCATAGAGATGATCCGCCGCTTTAAAGAAGCCGGAGCCCTCATCTCATTTGACGTAAACTTTCGCGGGAACCTGTGGACCGGTGATGAAGCCCGGGAATGTATCCTGCAGATTCTCCCGTATGTAGACATTTTTTTCTGTTCAGAGGAGACTGCAAGGCTCACATTCTTAAAGACCGGCGACGCCAAAGATATCATGAAGAGCTTCACAGAGGAATTCCCGATCTCCATCGTCGCTTCCACTCAGCGCATTGTGCACAGCCCGAAAGTCCACACCTTCGGCTCTATCATCTACGATGCGCGCAAGGACAAGTTCTACGAGGAAGAGCCCTATCACAACATCGACGTTGTTGACCGGATCGGCAGCGGGGATGCTTATGTATCCGGCGTATTATACGGGCTTCTCTCCGACAACGAGAACTGCCAGAGAGCACTGGAAATCGGGAACGCTACAAGCGCAGTGAAAAACACAATTCCCGGCGATCTTCCGTCATCAGATCTCAAAGAGATCGAAAACGTCATCAAAGGGCATAAGGCAGTCGGACCTCAGCTTGAGATGGACCGGTAGAAATATTCACAGACAGAGATAATTTTAAAGAGAAAAGCCGGGATCTTCAGACTCCCGGCACTTTTCTTTCTGGTTTTAAATTATTCTATCAAATTTAATTATAACAGCAGAACATTTTAATTTTAGAAATAATCCGATATATACGGTATTTGCTGCTCAATTGCATCTTCCAGCATATCAATTTTATCTTTGCCTGCCTGTATTCTTCCTATTTTCGAAAGGTAATTTGGACGCTTATACCCCATCAACATAGTCGTCATTGTCTGGATACTGATTGTATCCGAACACATCTGAGATACTTTTACCGCTTCTCCTTTCCCTTCTTTTGAAATCTTCAGCAAAAAGGTTCCCTGATTACATTCCATGATCGGATCTGTCATGGAAAAAAGCCACTCCCTGTCACTTTCACCAGGTTTAAACGGGTAATGCGCCACAAAAGAGGGGAAATCTACGATTCTTCCCATATAGTACGGCGAGATACTCTCCTTTATATTAGCGTCTTCCAGCAGAAACGCCAGCGGCTCATCTGTATAAGTACTGCCCTCCACTCTGTCGATCATAGAAAAGTGTGCGGAAACAAAATTCCACAGACCCGTGCGTGCTTCCTCATTATTAAAGATCATATCCTTAATGTAAAAAACTTCATTTTCGATCCAGTAAATCAGATATCCGTCCGGCTCTCCATCTTCATTATAATAAATTGCCGCCGTAATATCATCTCTATCCCAGAGCCAGTATTCATTCCACGCCAGTTCATCCCGAATGACAGCCCCATGTGTATGCGCCGCATAGCGGGCGTATGTTTCCTTTATTTCCGCACTTTCCGCTTCCACGCGCCGAACCGTTCCGGAAACCTGACGGTTTTTCGGCAACTGGTAATCTTTAATCTCATAAGAGATCTTATCGGAAATCAGCTCCCAGCCCTTTCTTCGATAATATGGAATGGAATACGGATACAGATAACTGATGTATTGTCCCTTTTTCCGCATATCTTTCAAAGCCTGCTCGAGCAGCTTGTGCATCAGTCCCATATTCGAGTATTCCGGATAGGTTCCTACGCCGGTAAGTCCTCCCATGTCATATGTTTTTCCGAAGATCTGTACCTGCATAGGATAAACCGCCACTTGCGAAACAAGCGTATCCTCATCAAACCAGCCGATTACATCCGCTTTTTCCATTGTGGGGAATTTAGCACGGATCATTTCTTTTTCCTGCCATCCGATTGAATTCAATTCCTGGTCTGTCACCTGAAATACATACCGCAACAGATCATTATATTGCTTCATGTACTTGCTGCTAACAGGCATCATCTTCAATTTTTTGCTGTTCATATAACTCCTTTTTCATCTTTTCTCTACTATTTTTTCTGAATTCCAGAAT
Organism: uncultured Mediterraneibacter sp.; assembly: GCA_944384505.1. Taxonomy (GTDB): domain Bacteria; phylum Bacillota; class Clostridia; order Lachnospirales; family Lachnospiraceae; genus Mediterraneibacter. The sequence goes on along the minus strand of CALWTQ010000003.1, from coordinate 18,555 downwards.
AACTCCCATTATACAGGAAAAATACAAAAAAGCAATTTACAAAGCGTGCAGGCACGTATTCTCCCGTATATTCTCCCACAGGTAGATTGCTTTTTCCCCATCCCTCCCGTACAATATTCACAGAGCAGCGGTCCAACTGCGAAACTTTTCCACATAGCATAAACCAAACCGCTGCTTCCAGGGAGGAACAACACTATGTTTCAGATTGACAATGAAAAATTCGGGGTCTTCCTTTCCTCACTCAGGAAGGAACATCAGATGACACAGCAGGATCTTGCAGACAAACTCTTTGTATCAAACAAGACAGTCAGCAAATGGGAACGGGGTGCAAGCCTTCCGGGTGTTTCCCTGCTGCTCCCGCTTGCGGAAGCTCTCGACATATCCGTTTCAGAGCTGCTCAGAGGAGAGCGGACACCTCAGGCCAACGTAGAAACTGACGGCGGCATTTCCGCTGACGCTGTCCCCACTGAAACCACTGACGCCACCACCGACACCATTGATGCTGACATTGTTCTTAAAACTATTCAGTGCAGAAAGAAATACTGGATTTGGGCCTTCCTGATCTGTACGGGAATCACGACGGTTGAGATCCTGGCTCTTAACGCCTTTGGGCTGGCCTTTGAAAAAATGCGCGGAGACATCCTGCTGCTGTGCGGTCTCTCTCTGCTTTTCACCGGGTGGTTCTGTTTCTTTGCCAAAGAGCTGCTTCCTGGATATTACGATGATAATAAAATCAACTATGTCTCCCAGGGTCCTGTCCGGATCCACATGCAGGGACTTGCCTTCAACAACGGCAACTGGCCGTATCTGTGCACCGCGTTTAAAATCTGTCTCATGGCATCCTCCATACTCTACCCGCTTATCTGCGGGATATGCCTGGCCGCCGGAGGCATAGATCTGTGGGAATCGGCGAAAAAGATCAGCGCTGTTATTATAGTTCTCACAATGTTGGCTGTTATCTACGGTGTCGGGAAAAAATACGAATAATCACGCAGACAGGGCCGGAGGAATGATGCTCCTCCGGCCCTATATTTATGCTTGTTCTGCTTCTACTTATCTATACCTGCTCTTTATTCTTATCCTGATTTTCCCATTCTTGTCTGAGTGGCTTAGACTGTCTCCAGATCAAATCCGAAGTATCTAACCGCATTGTTGTAAGAGATGTCTTTCACAAGGTTTCCAAGCACCTTCATATCGTTCGGATATTCTCCGTTCTCCACCCAGTTCCCAATCAGCTCGCAGAGGATTCTTCTGAAATACTCATGTCTCGTATAAGACAGGAAGCTTCTGGAATCTGTCAGCATACCGATGAAGTTGCCGAAGCACCCCAGATTTGCAAGAGACGTCATCTGCTTCATCATGCCTGTCTTATGATCATTGAACCACCATGCAGATCCCTGCTGGATCTTTGCCGCAGCAGTAGAATCCTGGAAGCATCCGAGGATCGTTCCGATCGCCTCATCATCGTTGGGGTTCAGGCTGTAGATGATCGTCTTCGGAAGCTCTCCTGTAACGTTTAATGCATTCAGGAAATCTGCCATCTGGCCTGACGGAGCATAATTGTTGATGCAGTCATATCCTGTATCCGGTCCCAGCTTTTCGAACATCGGCACATTGTTGTCCCTCTTGCATCCGTAATGGAGCTGCATTGCCCAGCCCAGCCTGCTGTACTCTCTTCCGACGAACAGCATGAACTCTGTCTTATATTTCAATTCCTCTTCTTTTGAGATCTCTCCGCCTGCAAGGCTCTTAGCCATGATCGCGTCGACTTCTTCCTCGGAAGCCGGAACATACATCACATACTCCAGAGCATGGTCAGAAGCGCGGCATCCCATCTCGTGGAAGAACTCCATCCTCTTCTTAAGGGCAGCTTTCAGATCCGCAAATGTATGAATCTCCACGCCTGCTGCCTCACCCAGGGTCTTCAGATACTCGCCGTATGTCGGTTTCTCTACGTTCATCGCCTTGTCCGGGCGCCATGCCGGAAGCACCTGCACCTCAAAGCTGTCGTCTTCTTTGAGTACCTTATGCCACTCCAGAGAGTCTGCCGGATCATCTGTCGTACAAAGAAGTGTAACGCCGGACTGGCGGATCAGGTTGCGCACACTCATAGAATCCTCCGCCAGCTTCGCATTGCACAGATTCCATACCTCTTCTGCCGTCTCTCCGTTCAGAGCTCCGTGATAGCCAAAGTATCTCTGCAGCTCCAGATGGCTCCAGTGGTAAAGCGGATTTCCGATTCCACGCTCCAGAGTCTCAGCCCATTTCTGGAACTTTTCACGGTCTGTAGCGTCTCCTGTGATATACTTTTCATCTACACCATTAGAGCGCATAAGACGCCATTTATAATGATCTCCTCCAAGCCATACCTGTGTAATATTGTCAAATTTTCTGTCCTCAGCGATCTCCTTCGGATTAATATGGCAGTGATAATCCAGAATCGGAGTATTCTCCGCATATCCGTGGAACAGCTCCTGCGCTGTCTCTGTGCTCAGCAGGAACTCCTTGTCCATAAATTCTTTCATTTTCTTCTTACTCCTTTCTGTGTTCTCTCCCTCTGCCGCCTTCCGGCACCGGCATGGTCCGAACTTGCTTCTGCATAAATTCTGCATCCCGCTTCACCATATTCCGCACCTTAATCTCGCAGGATGTAAACGCTTACAAGCTCAGTGTAAACGTTTCCGGGGCTAATGTCAATTCATTTTTGCAACTTTATAGCTGACAAGCCGTCAGAAATCCGTGGTGCAGCGCTTGACAAGGACGCACTCTACCGGTACTTCCTCCGGCACTTTCTCCCCCTTGAGGAGCTTCATCATATTATCAATTGTGATATTGCACAATCTTTCCACTGTGTTGTCAATTGTCGTCAGCTCAGGCTCGCAGCAGACGGAATACTCTGAGTTGTTATATCCGATAATGCTCAGTTCTTCGGGAATTTTCAGTCCTTTTGCGTTGGCATATTTCACCGCGCCCACAGCCATAACGTCGTCTGTCGCAAAAACGCTGTCATACTTCAGTGTCCGCGTGGAAAGAAGAATATCCCTCACATAGTGGATCTGATTTTTCGTGTGGAGCTTTAATTCTCCCCGGATCGGGATGCCGTGTTCCCTGAGGGCTCTTTCGTATCCCTCCATCTTCTGAACGGCGCTGTAAGATCTGGAATCTGTCAGGAACAGAACCCTCTGCCGGCCTGACTCTACCAGCTTTGACACCGCGTCATGAACCGCTTCTTCATCCTTGCTGTACACGCAGTAAATATTGTTTCCGCTGATCCTTCCATTGATCAGAAAAACCGGTATCGTCTCCGTCGCGCGCCGGATATAATCCGCGGATTCGCACTCGCTGCTGCGGCCCGCATAAGTGGATCCGACCAGGACAAGGGCGTCAATCCGCTTTTTGATAATCAGCTCCAGCGCCTTCTCCTTCTTCTCCTGCCCGTGGCTGCTGCAGTACAGGATACAGTCATACCCATAGTCCTTTAATCTGCGCTCCAGAATCGCCACCGCCGAAGCCATATACACATCCGCGACGTCCGGACAGATGATTCCGATCGTCTGCATAGAATCCAGTCCGAGCCCGCGCGCAAATACATTTGGCGTATAGTTGTTTTCTTCCATAACGGAAAGTACCCGCCGCTTGGTCTTTTCGCTCACTCTGGGGCTTCCGTTAACCACCCTGGAGACCGTGGCAATGGATACTCCGGCAAGTTCTGCAATATCATATATATTCATTTCGTTCTGCCTCCTATCCCGCAGTGGTGTTTGCGTTTATTATCTGCTTTTTCTGTAACTGCTTACACATATTTTCATTATATGTAAACTGCATGTAAGAATCAACTCTTCTTTCATTGCTTATTTCAACAAAACAGACGTATTTATTTTGTTAAAATTGCCTATTTTTCAGTATTAGTGCTTTTTTATCTTGACTCTTCGGCAAAAATGAAGTACTTTTTATGTAAGCACTTACATCACCATATTCCATATTAAGGAAAGGAATCTAAAATGAAAACCTATTTACAAATTCATCCAAAGGACAATGTGGCGGTCGCTCTCGCGCCTTTGTCCGCCGGGACCTCCGTAGAACTGGAAGGTAAAACGCTCACTCTTGCCGAGGATATCCCCCAGGGACACAAATTTGCCCTGGTTCATATCGCCAAGGGAGAGCAGATTATTAAGTATGGTTATCCTATCGGACTTGCAAAGGAAGATATTCAGCCCGGGTGCTGGGTACATATCCACAACATCCGGACCGGACTTGGCGATCTTTTAACCTATACTTATGACCGGCAGGCCGTTGAGCTTGAACCTACGGAAGAGCGCTTCTTCCAGGGCTTCCGCCGCAAAGACGGAAAAGCCGCGGTCCGCAATGAACTCTGGATCATTCCCACAGTCGGCTGTGTGAATAATATCGCTACAGCCATCGAAAGGAAGGCTCAGTACCTGGTCAGCGGCTCTGTAGAAGCGGTCGCCGCATTTCCCCATCCTTACGGCTGTTCCCAGATGGGTGATGACCAGGAGCATACCAGACAGATCCTGGCCGACCTGATCAACCATCCTAATGCAGGCGGCGTCCTGGTTCTCGGCCTGGGCTGTGAAAACAGCAACATTGATGTACTCAAGGAATATATCGGCGAGTACGATCCCGACCGTGTAAAATTCCTCGTCTGCCAGGAATCTGACGACGAGATCAGCGACGCGCTGAAACTGCTGGAGCAGCTTGCAGCTTACGCAGGCGAATTCCACAGAGAGCCGATCTCTTGCAGTGAGCTTATTATCGGCATGAAATGCGGCGGAAGCGACGGGCTTTCCGGCATCACAGCCAACCCGACTGTAGGCGCATTTTCCGATCTCCTCATCTCAAAAGGCGGAACCACAATCCTGACAGAGGTGCCCGAGATGTTCGGAGCAGAGACACAGCTTATGAACCGCTGTGAAAATGAGGCTCTTTTCGATCAGACTGTAAGCCTGATCAATGATTTCAAAGAATACTTTAAAAGCCACGGACAGACCATCTACGAGAACCCATCTCCGGGCAATAAGAAAGGCGGCATCTCCACTCTGGAAGATAAATCCATGGGCTGCACTCAGAAATCCGGAACTGCTCCGGTACGCGGAGTGCTCGCTTATGGAGAGCGCGTAAAGGAAAAAGGGCTGAACCTGCTGAGTGCTCCCGGAAATGACCTGGTGGCATCCACAGCGCTGGCTGCCGCAGGAGCTCACATTGTGCTGTTTACAACCGGAAGAGGAACCCCGTTCGCATCCCCGGTTCCCACGGTGAAAGTGTCCACAAATAACCGCCTTTATGAGAAGAAGCAAAACTGGATCGATTTCAACTGCGGTACTCTGGTAGAAGGTGATACACTGACAGGGCTCCGTGACCGTTTCTTTGATTACGTCATTTCCGTGGCGTCCGGAGAGCAGGTGAAATCCGAAAAAGCTGGATTCCACGATATGGCAATCTTCAAACAGGGCGTAACGCTGTAACAACGATACTTTTAGGAGGTATTTTAATATGAAAATGATCAATGAGACAATCGAAAAAAAATTCGGACATTATCCGGAGAAGGTACTTCAGTTCGGTGAGGGTAATTTCCTCCGTGCCTTCGTAGACTGGATGATCGACAAGGCGAACCGTGACGGCATCTACCAGGGCAGCATCGTGCTCTGTCAGCCAATCGCGCAGGGCCTGAAAGATATGATCAACGCCCAGGACGGCATCTATACACTGGCAATGCGCGGCGCTGAAAACGGACAGCCTGTCGAAAATATCGAAGTGCTTACTTCTGTTTCCCGCTGTATCAATCCTTATGAAGATTATGATGAGCTGATGGCAATCGCCCGCAGCGCGGATCTTGAAGTTGTCGTATCTAACACGACAGAGGCCGGCATCGCTTATCACGAAGGCGACAAGCTGACAGACCGCCCGCCGGTATCTTTCCCGGCAAAGGTGACCGCCTTCCTCTATGAGCGCTATAAAGCATTTAACGGAGATCCGGAGAAAGGACTTCTCTTCCTTCCTGTAGAACTGATTGACAACAACGGCGCCGAGTTAAAGAGAATCGTGCTTCAGTATGCATCCGAGTGGGAACTTGGCGATGAATTCATAAACTGGGTAAACACAGCAAACGAATTCACAAGCACACTGGTAGACCGTATCGTAACCGGATATCCGCGTGATGAAATTGCTTATTTCGAAGAAAAACTCGGTTATAAAGACAATGTAATCGATACAAGCGAACTGTTCAACCTCTGGGTAATTGAGGGCGACAAAAAGTGGGCTGACAAACTCCCGGTACACAAGACAGACGCAAATGTAATCTGGACAGACGATGTAAAACCGTATAAGAAACGTAAAGTCCGCATCTTAAACGGCGCACATACATCCACAGTACTCGCCGCTTACCTTGCAGGGTATGATATTGTAGTAGATTTCATGAAGGATGATACAATCCGTACATTTATGAACGATGTCATCTACAAAGAAGTAATCCCGACACTGGATCTTCCGAAAGATGAGCTGGAATCCTTTGCCGCAGCAGTAAACGACCGCTTCGCTAACCCGTATATCAAACACAAACTGCTGGACATCGCACTGAACTCCTGCTCCAAGTTTAACGCAAGATGCCTTCCGTCCCTGCTTGGCTATGTAGAAGAAAAAGGCGAGCTTCCGAAATGCCTGACCTTCTCCCTGGCTGCATTCATCAAGTTCTATGAAGCAGAAGAAAAAGACGGCGCATATGTCGGACACAGAAAAGACGGCTCCGAGTATCCGCTTCGCGATGATGCTGCAGTACTTGAATTCTTTGCTAAGACATGGGCTGACAAAGACGCTGACAAAGCAGCTGAGGCAGTACTCTCCAACAAAGACTTCTGGAGCGGCAAAGACCTGACAGAAGTTGCAGGACTTAAAGACGCTGTTGCAGGATATCTCAAAGAGATGGAGACAAAAGATATCAAAGAAATCATGGCAGAATTGATTTAAGACGGGACAGCTATTTAGCGCAATAACTCTTTCCTCCAAAATACGTCCGGAAGCGGAGCGGATGTCTGAAACGTGTTCTTGTAAAGGGGACGTGTGTGTACTGCTCCGTTCCGGAATCCGGGAAGGATCTAAGAAGTCACAGTCCCCACACGCCCCTCTCCAAGAACTTACGCTTCAAACATCCCCTCCGCTTCCTGCGCATTTCCTGTCGGAAATGTTACTGCCCTAAATATGCTGTAAAGCGCAACTGGCGCGGCTTGTGGACTTTCAGCTGCGAAAGTCTTCCGGCCGCGCCTGTTTTTACGACAGCTATATAGTCACTGACTCCCGGATTGAAAAGCCCAGAAAACAGCCCCATTTCAAGAAAGATTCTGCGGGGATTCTGTTTTCGGACGTTTTACACACGGAAGTTATTGAACTTTATAGCTGATCTATGCCAGAACTTCTGTTTCGGAAGTTTGTACCAAATTTTGTGCGCAAGGGGCAATACGCCCCTTGTACTCCAACGTTAGTAATGAATGACAACCGGTGTGCCGATTTCGATCATATCGTACAGCGCCGCCGCTTTATCAACCGGCATGTTGATGCACCCATGGGAGCCGATTCCGTGAATCTGATTTAATGTGCCGCCAAATGCGGACTGCCAGTTTGCGTCATGAAATCCAATTCCGGTCCACGTCACCCGCATCCAATAGTCAACGGGCGTCCTGTAAATCGGCTGTCCTGTTGCGGGATTCGTTTCACCAACCAATACCTCATCCAGACTTTTCTCCAGAATTGAATATACTCCTTCCGGCGTGATCATGGAGGGGATCGGTTCTCCGGTTACTACGTCCGTCTCCAGCTGAACCGCACCGTCTTTGACGTACCACATATGCTGCTGGCTTAAATCTACTTCGGCAAACGTAGTTCCCCAGTCCGGCATTGTATGGGAAGCTGCCTCCCCGCCAATGTAATAGGCCGGCTCTTTGCTGAGAGTTTCACCTTTTTTGACCGCATCCAGGATAGCTGTAAATTCCGTATCTTCATCAATAGACCATCCGTAAGTGCCGCCTGATACTGTCGCGCTCTTTCCTGTGGGCGTTGTGAAGTTTCTCGTGACACCGACTGTATCATACTTATTTCCAAACTCTTCAAGCCAGCTTTTGACAGCGTTCTCATCGATAGAGACATTCATATTCTCATCCGTATGCAGCCAGCCGGAAATCGTGTTCTTATCCAGAACAACATCTTCTCCCATTGTGTATGTAATACTTGTTTTGCAGTATTGATTCATCAAGTCACAGGCCGCTTTCACTTCTTCCGATTCCGATGTATACTTTGGCGTAGAATAGCACTCTTCCTTTTCAAGATCCAGCGATGGGTTCAGGCTTTTAACCGCCTTATCCATCTTCTCTTTCAGCATCTCTCCGTCTACCTTCGTTCCATAAACTTCCGGCTCAACAACAAACTGCGTCCCGTCATATTTCGGATAAGCAGATACAGACTCAGTTCCCTCTTCATTCAAAATATCCTGGGCGCTGATAATACTGTCTGCTTTCTCTGCGTTATATGAAATCTCCAGGCTGATCTCCTGATTATGCTTTTCGAAAAGTGCAGCAATCCAGGCGAAAGCATTCTGCTCCCCGATCACTTTCTCTATCGAGGCTTCGTTATTCTTCATACTGACATCTATATCCTGCCCCGGGATCACATAACTCTTTCCATCCTTTGAGATAATCTTAAGCTCATACTCCGCCGCCCTCTTCTGCAGTATCTCTTCTGCCTGTGAAGCAGTCTTCCCAGAACAGTCATAACCGTCGAGCGACGTATTGAAAAAGAGATGACTGCTGAAATAAAACGAAATCCCCAGGTACAGGAGAAGCAGAACAGCCAAAGTTCCTGCGGCACAATATAAAACAATCCGCTTCGTCCGCCCTTTCCCATTGTCTCCCGTTATTTTCTTTCCCGATTTCCTTTTTTTCTTACCGTACATAACATCCCCGTTCCTTCATATGTATGCTTTTGTCTTTCCCGGACTCTTACTATCTCCCTCATCGCTTGTCCCGGCTGCGTATTTCAACCTATATATAATATATGTCAGGAATATAGAAAAGGCAAGAATTTTGGACGCCGTTTCGGCAGCCGGCCGATGCATCGCAGAATGCAGATAACTGTCTTAAAAAATAAGTAAATTATCCATAACTAAAAGCTATCTCCTTATATCCAGCAGAAGTATTTGCGCAAACCGTCCGGGAGTGCTATGGTAGTATTGCATGCCTGCGGTTACAATATTATGCAGACACGAAAGGAGCCGAAAATGGCTAAGAAAAGTGATACGGCGCTGACCGCGATGATCAATCAGGACAGAGAGCTGTCGCGCCGGGAGAAGATGAGTGTGGTATGGAATCTGAGTGTACCTGCCATCCTGGCGCAGGTCACATCGATTCTCATGCAGTATATTGACGCCGCCATGGTGGGTGGTCTTGGGGCACAGGCTTCTGCGTCTATCGGCGTAGTGTCAACCAGCACATGGCTGCTGGGAAGTATGTGCACTTCCCTTTCTGTGGGGTTTGCCGTGCAGACAGCGCATCAGATCGGCGCAGGAGATGAGCGCCGGGCCAGGAAAGTCATGAAAAACGGCCTGACAGCCGCCATACTGTTCTCCCTGATCCTGATGTCCTGCGGGATCGCAGTCAGTTCCCATCTGCCGGTCTGGCTGGGTGCGGAGCCTGCCATATGGTACGATGCCAGCGGATATTTCTTTGTATATGCCTGCTCACTGCCTGCAGTACAGCTCAACAGCATCGCCGGATATATGCTCCAATGCAGCGGGGATATGCGGACTCCCGGACTTCTGAATGCCCTGATGTGCGGAGAAGACGTCATCTTTAATATGATCTTTATCAGCAGGTATGGAGTGACCGGAGCAGCTATTGGGACAGCGCTGGCCCAGGCTGTAACCGCATTTCTCATGCTCTGGCGGCTGTGCGCCTGCTCTCCGGCGCTTAAACTGAGGCGGGGCGAGTCCTGGAAACCGGAAAAAGAAATCTTTGCCCGCGCTGTAAAAATCTCCATTCCCATGGGCCTTGAAAATCTGGCTATGTGCGGCGCGCAGATTGCCTCTACAAAGATCATCGCGCCCCTGGGGTCTGTGGCAATCGCGGCCAATTCCTTCGCGGTGACAGCTGAAAGTCTCTGCTACATGCCAGGATACGGAATTGGCTCCGCAGCCACCACCCTGATCGGGCAGAGCCTTGGAGCCGGAAAAAAGAAACTGGCGAAGAGCTTTGCCCTGATCTCTGTCCTGATGGGATGTACCGTCATGACCGCCTGCGGCGTCCTCATGTACTTTCTCTGCCCGGCAATATTTGCCATGCTGACCCCGGATCCGCAGGTGCGCGCACTCGGCGTCAGCGTCCTGCGGATCGAGCTCTTTGCCGAGCCTCTTTATGCCGCGTCAATCGTCTCCTCGGGAGCCCTGCGGGGTGCAGGGGACACGCTGATCCCCAGTATCCTGAATCTCATCAGTATGTGGGGCGTCAGACTGACACTGGCTGTCATCCTCGTGAGCAGAATCGGACTGGCCGGCGCATGGATTGCCATGGCAATAGAACTGTGCGTCCGGGGGATCCTTCTCTTCGTCCGCCTTCTGCGAGGCAAATGGCTGAAATAGCAGTTTCAAGACAGTCTCATAAATAACCCCGCCACAATCACACAGTGTACAACCAGCATCACCGGAATGCTGATGACGAACTTAGCCTTTTTCGTTTTATGCCGGAACATCAGCATTCCCGCCAGCGCTCCCACGGATCCTCCGATCAGCGCAATGATCAGGAGCGTCCTCTCGGGTATTCTCCATTTTCCTCTGCGCGCCTTCCATTTGTCCAGCCCATAGGCGATCCAGGCGATCACATTGACCGCGATCAAATAATACGTCAACAGTCTCATACTCTGATCTCCTCCCCCAGTGTAAATGAATATATGATCTTCTCTTTTACCGGCTTGTCCAGAAGCTTTTCCAATGCCTCCGCATAATAATCAAGCTGGGCATGGTATTTTTCTTCCAGCTGTGAAGCCCTGCTTACCCGATCTGTTTTATAATCTAAAACCACCAGTCCATCCGGCTCCTCAAAATATACGTCTATAATCCCCTGCACGAGAATCGTCTCGCCGGACTGATCTCCGGGATAGATCTCCGAGGCGTCCACGCCAAGAACAAAGGGCTGCTCGCGGAACAGACGGCCTTTTAGAGCCGATGCCGACATGCGTCTTCCGCTCTCACAGTTTAAGAACTTAAGGACGTCTCCGGGACGGACACACTCTGCCATCTCATCTGACAGTGTTCCCTCTCTGCGGAAGTTTTCCACTGTCTCCATAAGAGTTTCCTCATTATATGTCTTCCTGAAATCAAGAAGCTCCAGCAGCTTATGATAGGCACTTCCTCTGGGCGCTCCGGTAAGTCCTTCCTCCTCTTTCTGAAGGAACTTCGGAATCAGCGGAACCACCTCAGGCTCCTCGTACATTTCCTGTCCGGACTCTTCCGTAAGCGACGCCCTCTTCTTCAATTCGGAGACGGTGAATTTCAGCTTCATCCGGCCTTCCTCTTCATAGGGGTACACGTACTCCATCTGCTCATTCAGACTTTCCCGGAACTTCGGATCATAGATATTAGCGCAGTCCCAGTTCCTTAAAACATCCTGGGCGAGTTCCTCTGCTTTCTCTTCCACGGCGTCTCCGGCCAGATCTTCCATATTAAAGATCCTGATCTCCACCTTTTCTTCTTCGGGACATCCGCTGTCTGCCCCTGCCGCAGCCTCCCCGGATACCGCAGGAAGAATCCAGTCCAGATAAGATCGCGCGTCGGATGGAAGTAACACACGGCCTCTCTCTGCCGCTTCCATGGCCTCAGAATCCGCGCATCCTGTCATGATCAGCTTCTCCTTTGCCCGGGTAAGCGCCACGTAGAGAATCCGCTGTTCCTCAGCCAGTGTTTCCAAAAGCGTCTCCTTCTGGATCATCTTCTTCAGAAATGTAGGCGCCTTTGTCCTCCGTTCAATGTCTATGTCATCCAGTCCGGCTCCCCACTCGGGATGGAGGATCATGCTGCCTTTTGTGTCCTGAGTATTGAACCGCTTTCCCATCCCCGCCGCAAAGACCACAGGGAATTCCAGCCCCTTGCTCTTATGGATGCTCATGATCCGTACTGTATCCGACTGCTCATCAAAGATTCCGGCCTCGCCGTAGTCCACGTCATATTTTTTCAGCTGCTCAATATATCTTACAAAGTTAAACAGCCCCTTATAGCTTGTCCCTTCAAATGCCGCCGCCTTCTCTGAGAGCATCTCCACGTTCGCCGCACGCTGTGCGCCGCCGGGCATAGCCGTAATCCAGATGTCATATCCTGTCTTTTCAATAATCTCTGCCAGGAGATCATGAATCGGTGTGTAAGGAACTTTCTTACGGAAATAATCCAGCCGGGCGTAAAAGTCCTGCAGCTTCTTCTGCAGACCGGATTGCAAAGCATCTCCTTCCGCGCAGGAAGCGGCAGCCTCATAGAACGGCACATCTGGAAATGCCAGGCGGATCTGAGCCAGCTCCCTCTCATCCAGCCCGCAGAAGCAGGAAGTCAAAACCGCCGCAAGGGGCAGATCCTGCCTCGCATTGTCAAGAATTTTCAGATAATCCAGCAGAACGCTTACTTCATACGTCTCAAAATATCCTTCTCTGCTCACAGAATAAGCCGGTATCCCCTCTTCTGCCAGGACTGACGAGATATCCTCCGCCCATCCCCGGATGCTTCTTGTCAGGATTACGATATCTCTGTACTGCACCTTTCTGTATCCCCCGGTCTCCTTATCTGTCACCATTCCGTTTAGGAGCAGCTCTTTTATCCGCCGGGCGATCATCCCTGCCTCTGCTCTTCTCTCATCTCTTCCTTTTGCCCCATCTTTTTCCAGAATCAAAAGTTCTGTCCGAAAGGGCACTCCCGTCTTCTCTCCGCTCTTCTCCTCCATGGCGGGGAACGCCGCTCCCGGATACAGGGCCGCGCTGTCATCATACTCAATTCCGCCCAGCTCGCTCTTCATGATCCTGCGGAAAATGTGGTTGACGCTCCCAAGCACCTCTTTTCTGCTCCGGAAGTTTTTATGCAGGTCAATTCTCTGTTTGCTGCCATCCTCAAGACTGTATGTGTGATATTTCTCCATGAACAGCTCCGGCCTGGAGAGACGGAAACTGTAGATGCTCTGCTTCACATCGCCTACCATGAAGATATTATACCGTCCGCGTGATACCCCGGATACGCTGGTTAAGATTGCCTCCTGCACCAGATTGCTGTCCTGATACTCATCGATCATCACTTCATCAAACTGATCCTGATACTCTGCGGCCGCAGGCGACGGAACCAGCTTTCCCTCTTCCTCTACAGTCAGGATTGCAAGGGCAAACTGTTCCATATCGTTAAAATCAATCATGTTCCTGCTTCTCTTCTTTTCATCAAACATGGCAGAGAATTTTTTCACCAGCGCGGCAAGGATTTCCATTGATCCCGCTGCATTTTCCATTGTCTGTTCCCACTGTTCCCGGGGCGCATAGAAGTAAGTCTCTTTGAGCTCGGTGAACATTCTTTTGGCCTGCTCCCTGAGCTTTTTCACCTCTTCTTTCTTCTCCGGAGATACGGTATCGTCCTTTTTAGAGGACAGACGCTTCCACTGAAATCCGGATACTGCTTTATACATACTGTCATAATCCATGCACTTTTCCAGCCTCTCCGCCTGTATAAGGTCCGAGTCCAGCGCATCCCCATACATATACGGGCCATCCGGTTCTTCGCATACCTTTATCGCCAGCTCCAGAATTTTCCGAAGGCCGCGGCTTTTGTGTCCCGCCCGCGATACAGCCCGCCTGGCCAGCTCCGTATTTTGACTTTTGTACGCATCCACGCAGGAATCCAGCCACTTCTTAGGCTGAGGATAGCTTCGGGAATATTCATAGAGTTTCAGAATAATCCCCTCGATTTTTTTATCATTCCGGCCGGTTCCGAACCGCTCTACAAACGAAAGGAATTCCTCATTTTCTTCTGCGTAGCACGCTTCCAGCAGTTCTTCCAGAACATCCTGTTTCAGAAGCTTTAATTCACCTTCTTCCGCGACACGGAATCCCGGGTCAATCCCGATCACATGAAAATGATCCCGAATCACTGACAGACAGAAGCTGTGAATCGTTATGATCGGCGCGCTGTGAATCAGCGTCGCCTGCCGCTCCAGATGCACATCCCCCGGCCGTTCCTCCAGCTGTTTCTCTATAGCAGCGCCGATCCTCTCTCTCATCTCCGCCGCCGCAGCCTCTGTAAATGTTACGATAAGGAGTCGGTCCACATCCATCGGATCATCCGCGGACGTAAGCCGCCGGATGATGCGCTCCACAAGCACAGCTGTCTTTCCCGATCCTGCCGCCGCAGATACAAGGATATTCCGGTCCCGCAAGTCAATGACCTTCTGTTGTTCTTCCGTCCACTTCACGCCCATGAATCTTTGTCTCCTTCTCTTCTTTCATCAATGCCACGGCCTCCTCCATGGAGAACTTTTCCAGATGCCGGTACTCACAGCCATCGATTCTCAGGTCAAAGCCGCAGATATCCCGGTACGGACAGTAATCACATCCTGTTGCGTCCCCCATCTCATAGGGTGCGGCCGACGTCTCTCCCGCGTACATTTCTGCTTTCATGCTCTGCTCTTTTTCCTTTGTATAGCCAAGCACCGTCTCAAACGTCTCCCCTGGAATCGCCCGCGAATTCCTGCTTAGAGATCCGTCCTTATTCCGCCCGATGGGGAAAAGGACGGACGTTCCCGAAAGATCCTTTTCCAGATGAGAGATCACGGTGTCGTCCCCGTTGACCAGGCCGTCCAGTTTCAGCTCTTTTAAAATGCTCTTTTCCACAGCCTCATCGCTGTCCTCTTCCGGCACCACAGGGTCCTGAATCCTATAGTAGAAGATTCCTGCCGGAATGATCTCGCTGTCCGGATGTTTCTTCTGCTCCACATCCAGCGCCGCGTTCAGATAAACCGGAAGCTGCATCTGCAGACCATGATACAGCGATGTTATATCAAAGCTCTTCATTCCGGTCTTATAGTCTGTGACTTTAACATACACGCAATTATCCTCCTGGCAGGTATCAATGCGGTCAATCTTCCCGCTGCCAAATTTCAATTCGTATCCGCTGGGGACAAAGTCGCCCTTTGACAGCTGCTTTGTGAGGGCCCATACAGAACGGCGGATCAGCTTCTTAATCCTGTGGATCATGTACTCATTTCTCGCAGAGCTGAAAAGCACGGTATTGCCGTAATCTATCACGCTCTCCTCCACACTCTCGTCTATCAGCTCATCCCGCTTCTCTTCCGGCATATCCACCCAGCTTAACTTCTCCCTGTCCGCCTTTCTGGAAAATCTCTCCAGGGCCTGATGCGCGATATTTCCCAGATCCAGAGCTTCAAATCCATACTCCTCCCGGTCCGAGAGCCTCAGTCCGTAGCTCAAGAAATGCGCGTAGGCACAGGCGGCAAACTGTTCCAGCCTTGTCACACTGACCCGGGAGCTGTCGCGGTAAAGCTCTGCCGCCTGCTTTGGGTCAAGTCCGGCCTGCTCTTTCTTTAAGAATCCGGCTCTTAAAATCCACTCCAATTCCTCCCGGCCCTGCGCGTCTCCGGCAAACCAGGTATACAGCTCCTTCCAGTCAGCGTCCACTCCTGTATGGCGGTCCCTGACGCCTTCTGCTACTGTCCTTAAGCCGCCCTTTCTCGTAATCTCCCGTTCTGAAAGAGGGCGCCTTTCTTCGTCTACTGTCAGTATCCCCGGGAAGAGACGGCGGATATCCTGGATCAAATACGCAGGCCTGAGCGTCTTCCCATCCCCGGACGCCTTTGACCAGGACAGGTACAGATACTCCGATGGCTTGGTCAGGTTCATATACAGGTAAAACTTCTGAATATAAAGTTCCTCCTTTGGTCCCGGAGAAAGTTCGATCTCCCCTGCCTTGAACTGCTCCCGGTCCCGCTCTGAGAGGAGTCCTCTGGCGCCTGCATTTCCCGGAAGGAGCGTGTCATTCGCCCCCACGAAAAACAGCGCGCGGATATTTTTAATTCTTGTTCTCTCCACATCCCCGATCACTACCTGGTCAAGACTTGGAGGGATTACCCCAACCTTGGCTTCTTCCAGCCCGGCGTCCAGCAGGTCGCAGTAATCTTTCAGAGGAATAGATTCGCCTCCCAGAAGCTCCACAAACTTGTCAAAAAGCTCCATCACAATCCGGTATACCTGGGCGTACTCCTTTGCCAGAGCCAGCTCACCAGCATCCTGAAAAGCCTGCTCCATCTCAGCAAGCTTTTCCTGCAGCTTCTCCTCTACAATATATTCATAAACCGCCAAAGTAATATCCTGCACGGTTTTTCTCCTCTGTTTCAGCACCATTACAAGTGCGTCTGTCTTTTCCACGAACTTCACTCTGAGATGATTCAATTCCGCCAGAGACTCCTCTCCGGCCTCTGCAGTCCTTCTCACCCATGCCTGCTGCCATTTCTTATATCCTTTAATTCCAAGGGCCAGACAGTAGTTCTCCATCCGGTCGATCTCGTCCTCAGTAAAGCCGCACAGTCCGGTCCTCAGATGCCGGAACACACTCTCATAAGTAAAGTTCTGCTCCACCATAGCCAGCAGACTGCGCAGATATTCCACAAATGAATTCAGCAGGATACTTTTCTTGTGATCCATGAAAATCGGAATCTCAAAGGCTGCAAACTCCTTCTCCAGCGCATCCGCATACACATTCATATCCGCGGCAATCACCGCAATCTCTCTGCAGTGATATCCATTTTCCCTGATCAGGCGGCGGGCTGTCTCAGCCACATAGCGGGCTTCCCCGCGCGGATTGCGCGCTTCATGCAGGGAAATCGCATGCTTCTGATCCTCTGCTTCCGCGGAGAAACTTCTCCTGGTACTTCGAAACAACTCTGCCTCCAGAAATGCCATCTCGGGATTATCCTTAAACCGGTAGGGAACCATCCTCTCTGCGCCTTTCTCCCCCTCTGCTTTCGATCCGCACAGATATACCGAATCTTCTGCTTTCGGCCCGCACAGATATACCGGATCTTCCACTCTCACTCCTGCCTCACCCGATATCTTCACAAGATTTGTGACCATCTGCTTGCCTAGAGCAAACAGCTGATAAGGATGCCGGTATACAAAGGGATCCTCCCTCCAGTCCATCTCCACCGTAATCATCACACGTCCACATACCTTTAAAAGTTCCCTTATGAGCCTGTTCTGGACAGGAGTAAATCCTGTAAACCCGTCCATCGCCACCACACTGTCTTTCAGAATCTCAGACTTCGGAACAGCATCGCTTAAGACGTCCAGCATCTCCTCCTTCGTAATATACTTTTCTTTCAGAAAATCTTCAAATCCTTCGTAAACCTTCCGGATATCCTTAAGCTTGTAATACAGATAACTCTCAGGATTGAGCTCATCCATAAAAGAATCCAGCCGCTCAAAGTCCACGCCATACTGTGTAAACTCTGAAATCACCGACTTTACTTCACTGATATATCCCTGCTTCTTTAAATTTCCCTTAAGCACAGTCAGCTCATCCTCATACCGCCCCGCAATACGGCGCAGCACAAGGTTCTTGCCCTCATCATCCAGCACAGGCTTCTGATCCTGTCCCAACTCCTCAAAGACCCGGTGTGCAAGCCGGCCGAAACTTAAAACATCAATATTCATGATACCGCCTCTTGGATGCGCCATACACAGATCCTTCTGCGTCTGCATGGTAAACTGCTCCGGGACAAGGACAAGATAATTCCTGTCCGGATGTCTCAGAGCGTCCTGCACGATTTCATGGTATAAATAGTGGGATTTCCCACTTCCGGAATTCCCAAAAATAAACTGCAATGACATGTGATGCCTCCTGTATCAATAACGCTATGCAGCCGTTCAGCCCGCGCAGAGTGCGGTTTTGCAAATAGCGCGGGCCGGACTGCCATTACTACTTTCCTTCAAATCTTTTAAGTGCGTCTGCCTTTATTGTGCAGAATCTTACAAGAGATGTCAAGCGGGATGAATCTAACCGTTCAACAGCTATAAAGTTCACTAACGCTCTTGTTCAAAACGTCCGAAAACAGCGTCGATTCCAAAGACGTATTCTGCGGGGATGGAGGACGGCTCAGGGCTTCGCTCCAGGGGATAAGGGAAACTAAAAGCTGCGGCGACAGACTAAACGCAAGGACTGACGGTGGACAACTCGCATCCACTCAGACAATTCCACCGTCAGCCCTAACGTCTGTCAACGCAGCTTTAACTTTCCCTAATCCCCTTCCGAAGGCGCCCGTCGCCCTCCTCCATCCCCGCAGAATCTTTCTCGAAATAGGGCTGTTTTCTGGGCTTCTCAAGCCGGAAGTCAGTGAATATATAGCTGCCGCAAGAAGAAGGCGCGGCCGGAAAGCTTTCGCAATCGAAAGTCCAAAAGCCGCGCCAAACTGCGCTTTACAGCTCTGTTTAGGGCAGTGACACTTCCGTCTGGGAATGCGCAGGAAGCGGAGC